>DATMKO010000303.1:0-10901 GCA_035571175.1 Steroidobacteraceae bacterium
CCGCCCGTCAAGGGGTACATGCTGATTTCGACGGCTGCGCGCATTAGACACCTGCTCCCTACGCCGGCATTAACCGGGTCAGGTTCAACGGGTTCGCAGTTGCATCGAGTATTCGATTTCCCGCGTCTCAGGCCTAGTTAAAGACCACCCCAAGGTGCATCGAAGTGTAGCCTGACGCGCCAATGCGTGCAAAACTCCGCCATCTGGCATTGGAGTGGGGCAATTGCGCATTTTTCAGGTCGATGCATTCACCGCCACGCGCTTTAGCGGCAATCCCGCAACCGTAGTTCTCGATGCGGATGGTCAAACCGATGCCACGCTGCAGAGCGTGGCACGCGAGTTTTCGCATGCCGAGGTGGCATTCGTGTTTGCAGCCAACGGCGCAGATCACGACGTGCGGCTGCGTTTCTTCAATGCACGCAAAGAAGCGCCCTTCGTGGGGCACGCCACCATCGCCGCGCACGCGGTGCTGTTGACCTTGGGAAGGCGCGCCATTGGCGTCTCGCGGCAACTGTCCGGCACCGGCGTCGTCGAGGTCAGCGCACAAATGGTCGAACGCGCGACCGGGCCGGAAACTCTCATAGAATTCCGCCAAACCGTGCCGGAACTGGAAGAGCCCTTGCCTTTCAAGACCACGCTGCGGGTGGCCGAAGCCCTGAAGCTGCCGGCAACTCAATTGCATGAAATCATGCCGGCGAGGATCGTTCGCAAGGGCAGCGGCCGGCTTCTGGTGCCGATATCCGACCACCGCCATCTGGAAAATCTTGCGCCCAATTTCGATACCCTGACGGCGCTCGGCAACGAACTCGGGACGGAAGGCTTCTTCGTGTTCGCGATCAATCGAGATTCCGACGAAGTATGGACCGAATCGCGCATGTTTTGCCCGGCGCTTGGAATCTTGGAAGACCCGGTCAGCGGCAATGCGCACGCCATGCTGGGGGCCTACCTCTGGGACCTCGGACAATTCAATAAAAAATCAACCACCTTCATTGGCCGGCAGGGTTACCAGATGAATCGCCCCGGTCAGGTCAGGGTGCGTCTCGAAATTGACAAGGGCGCACTGATTGCCACGCACATTGCAGGCACCGCAAGCATCGTCAGCGAAGGCACATTGGCCCTGTAAGCCTTACGGCACCAGAGCGCGCGCCACGGGCACTCATGCCACCGGAGCTCACGCCGACGGCGCGGCGAGGTCCAGCTTGATCGTGGCGGCCACCGCCTGCAGCTTCGACTTGACCTCCGTCCCGGTCGCCACAGCCTCATTCATGTTCCCCGCGGCGAATGCTGCCTGTGCCTTGGACCACAGCGATGCGGCATCGGCGATCGCGGCCGTTGCCGCGGCGAGATCAATGCCGGCGGCGGCCTTCTTGTTGGATTTCTTGCTCAAAAACGCCATGCGATTCTGGATCGCCGGAAAGTAGCCGGGCACGGTTGCGGCCAAACCCGTCCATTGATCATTGAGCGCCTTGAGGACCTCGTCCTTCTTGGCGGCGGCGGCAGTGGCCAACATCTGCGCCTTTTCGAGCACCGCCGGCGCGCCTTTTACAACCGCAGCGTAATCATGCCGGTCATAGACGGCTTTGAGATCGCCAAGCTGGCTTTGTACGGCAATGAGCTGATCGGGCACGTACTTCGCGGCCTCTGCCGATGCGGCAGTCACGGTAGCCTCGATATCGGAGATGAGCTTCTGCGCGGGCTGTTTCTCGCCAGCGCACGCCGCGAGCAGTACCAGCGTCAGGGACGCGAGGGTGAGGCGACTGGCTCGTGTAGTGGATTTCATGGCTCCCCCAAATGGCGAGATTCTAGCCCAATTCGCGCCGCGCGCGATCCAGCCACTCGGCCTGCGCCCGGCGATAGTGGGCGGGGCTCAAGTGAGCGCCGTCCAGCAGGTCCTTGAGCACCCGCTGCGCTTCCTGCAACTTGCCGCGCCGCTTGAGCAACAGCCCGTAGCGCAAGCGTGCCTCCGCGCCAGGATACCCCGGGGCGAGCGCTGCATACTCCCGTTCCGCCTCGTCCAGTGCATCCTGGGCGTCGAGAGTTCTGGCGTACAGCAATTGCGCATCAGCCGACTTGAAGTCGGGATTCTGCTGACTCAAGAGCTCGAGGGTGCCGCGCGCGGCCGGGAAATCCTGCTTGGCGAATTGCGCCCGGGCAAGGCCGAGCAGCAGGGTCGGATCGTGCTCAAAAATGCCTTTCAGGCCGCCGCGGTAGACATCGATGGCCTGATCGTATTGGCCGCGTTCGAAGAGTTCCTCTGCCAGACGCCGGCGCGCATCGACGTTGCCGGAAATTTCCACCTCCGCGCTGGCGCGGCGCAACTCGCGGTCCGGGTCCAACATGCGCTGTACGCCGGCCTTGGCGCGGCGCGCGGTTCTGCCGCCGAAAAGCCCGGGCAAAACCTCCGCTGCGACATAGGCCAGGGCGCCGACCCCCGGCAGCAGTGCGATGGCCCAGATCCATAGCTGGTTTCGTCCGGTCTTGATCACATGCACGATCAAGGCCGCCTGGACGAGGAGCGAAAGAATTGAGATGGGGAACAAGCGTGACAGACCTTAGCTCGCGAAACGCCAATCAGCGTCCCCTCATTGTAGCGAGAAACGCCTGCTGCTTCGAACGTCGCGTCCTTAGCGCTGCGCCACCCGAATGCGACGCTGCACATCGCCGCAGGTCGACCAACCGATGTTCGAGAGCGAGTAGCCTAAAACGCGCTGCGAGCGCGCATCGACGGTGACTTCCATTTCACAGCCCTGAAAACCGGACGGCGACGCGTCCTTGGGCTTTTGCGGCAGGAACCACACGTAGATCAACTTCGTCGGCGTGACATCGACCTTGCGCGGCTCGCCGAAGGCTTCCTGCAGGACGCTGACTGGCTTGCCGACGTTATCCGCCACGATGCGCGGCACCGGACGCACTGCGTATCCAGACCCGCTGCAACCTGCCAACACTACCAATACGAGAACGGTGCTCGAAGCGGCAAGACGCAACATAATCCCCATCCCGGTCGACGATTTGGATTTTGAGTCTCGCCCGAGCAAGGGCGGTCCCGCCCGCACTCACGTCGCAGAATAAGGATCCGAGGGGTAGGCGTGCTGCTTATGTAAATGCAAGCCGTGCGTCATACCGCGCGGCAGGTCTTCCGCGTGATGCACGGCAGCGATCACCGTCAGCCGCCGTTTCATCAGTCGCGCCAGCAGGCGCTTCATCACGGCGCGTTGCTTGGGATCGAGGCCGGTCAGCGGCTCATCCAGCAGCAGAATGCGCGCATCCGCGGCCATTGCACGGGCGATGAGCGCCCGGCGCAATTGCCCATAGGACAGCTCTCTCGGCCGGCGCTGCTTGACGTTGCCGAGTTTGAAAAATTTGAGCCAGTAAAGCGCCTGTTTCCGCTCCAAGGCATTCGGCGCATCGATGAGGCCGATGCTCGAATGGCGGCCGCTTGCGACCAATTCGAAAATGCTCACATCCACCGAGTGCAGGCTTTGTAGTTCCGGCGAGACGTAACCTACATGCCGCTTCCACTCGGCGATCGGCGCGCCCGGAGGCATTCCGCTGCGCTCGATTCGGCCGCCCAAGGCGGGCGCTAGGTCGCCGTACAGCAATTTCAGGAAGCTCGACTTGCCGGCACCATTTGCGCCAAACACCGACCAATGCTCGCCGCGCCGCAGCTGCCAGTTCAGATCCCGCAGCACCGCTTGGTACTCGACATATAAATCGACATGCGACAGCTCGAGGAGCAGCGGCGCGCGGCGTGCCAAAGCGCGTATCGCGTCCCGCCGCGGCCGCGGCGGCGGCGCATCTTCACCCGCCCTCGTCCTCAAGCGCGCAAGGTCCGCGCGCCGCAGACGCGTAACCCGATGAATCCGACCGTCGGACAGCTCGAGCAACGCGCCTGTCCCCCGCGGCACGTCCATTTCCCGATGTGCGGTTGCGACCCAAGACTGACCGCGCCGGCGGGCCCGATCGAGAATCGCATCGACCCGCCGCCTGAAAGTTACGTCCAGGCCGTTGTACAATTCGTCCAACAGCAGCCAGTCCGCGTCCTGCACCAATGCGCGCGCCAAAAGGGCGAGGCGCTTTTCTCCGTAGGATAGGGACAGAAACTTCCGCGCAGCAATGCGCTGCAAACCACTGGCTCGCAAGGTGGCGCGGACGCGCTTAGCGTCGCGGGCGCTGACCGGCGACAGCAGCAACTCGGTCTGATGCAGACCAGTCGCAACCAGGTCGCGCACGCTCAGGTTCCAGCCATAGCGCGCATACTTGTCCTGTCTCTCGGCGCCGATATAGGCGATACGGCCCTTGGCGTCGATGAGTTCGACGCTGCGGCCTCCGAGCCGGAACGTGCGGCCATCCGGCTTGAATCCTGTGGGAGTCGGCCAAACCTCGCCGCTCAACAATTTGAGCAGCTGCGTCTTGCCGGCGCCATTCTCGCCGAGCAAGGCCCAGCGTTCTCCCGGCCGCAGGCGCCACGTGATGTCGTTTAGAACCCATTTGGCACCGCGCCGCACGCTGACCGCGTGCACGCTGATCGCAAGGCGCGCCTTCATGCGCGCTTGGGCTGCCAGATTCCGTTGCGTTCCGTGACCCGCCCGTCGCGCGCCAATTTGATCAAGTGCGCCTCCAACGTCAGGCGCGCCCATTGATGCCGGTCCGCAGGCACATCGTCGTAGACAATGGGTGTCAGTGCATCGAGGCCGGCGGAACTCATGGTCTCAAGGCTGCGCAGTACCTTGTCCTCGCGCGCCATGCGATGCGCCCGCAGCGCTGCAATCACGGTTTTGCCCTGCTGCATGATGTCCCCGTGGCCGGGCGCAATCCGCTCGAAGTCATAGGAAAACAGTTTCTCCAGGGAGCGCATGTACGCCGACATATCGCCGTCCGGCGGCAAAATCACCGGCGACACGCCTTCGAGGACGTGATCCCCCGTAATCAGCACACCCTCGCGCTCCAACAGGTAGCAAACGCAATTCGAGGCATGCCCCGGTGTGTGAATGGCAATCAATTCGCTATCACCGAGGAGCAGATGTTCGGCGTCCGCCGGAATATGCCCGGGTTTGAAGGTCACGTCCTGGCGTCCGTCGCCGGGAGGCGGCATTCCTATGACTTTCGCACCCGTGCGCCTGCTAAGCTCAACCACGAGCGGCGAATGATCGCGATGCGTATGCGTGGCGAGCACCCAACGGATGTTGGCGCCCGCCGCCTCGAGAATGGCTTCCAGATGCCGCGCATCGTCGGGCCCTGGATCGACCACGGCCACCTCGCGCTCGCCCAGCAAGTATGTGTTCGTTCCAGGGCCTGTCATCATGCCCGCATTGCCGGCCACGATGCGGCGCAAGCCTCTGCCTAAGGCGACGCATTTACCCGGAGTGAGTTGAGGTCTGGCTTGCAACTCGCCACATGATATGCCATGCGCCTAGGCGCCGACAAAGTCGATTTGCTTTCATTAAATTTTTGCGCCTCCGTGCGCGTCCCGCTGCGAGCCGGTGGGGTTTTTCGAAAGATTCGGCGGGTCAGTGAACTCGGTCGCAATGACATAGTTGCGATGAGCGGCAGAGCCGCTACACTGGGGGTCATGTCAAAGTCGCCGAACGCCAGACGCATAGGGGGACCTCTCGCTTGGGAGCAGCTGTCGCGTCCGGATACCGAGCAGTGCCAGCGCTTCCTCGCCGAATCACTGTCCTTGCTGCTTAGCGATTTGCTGCGCTCGATTCTCTCCGACGCGAGCCCGGCGCTGGCCGCGGATGAGTCGGCAGTCGAGCGCTATCGAAATCTTGCGGA
Organism: Steroidobacteraceae bacterium; assembly: GCA_035571175.1. Classification (GTDB taxonomy): domain Bacteria; phylum Pseudomonadota; class Gammaproteobacteria; order Steroidobacterales; family Steroidobacteraceae; genus Bog-1198. Next base: position 5,776 of record DATMKO010000303.1, read on the forward strand.
CTCTCTGGCGGATGGTGAATCGCGGCGCCGCACCGGCGCAGGGATAACCCGCGCGGGCCTCGCCAAGCGCTGCGTCACCTGGCTCAAATTGCTGCTGACCCCGGCGCCAAGTGCCCCATGCACCGCGGCGATGCGCGAATTCGTCGATGCTTTGGGCCTATTTCCCGCTTTGTTCGATAGCGAACCGTCGGCGCGCTCGCGACGTGCTAGGCTGACTTGGCTCCTTACCCATGATCGGCGACTTGATGCGAGTACCCGCGAGGCCGCCACGGCCTTAATCGAGGCTTGTGAGCATTTAGGGGTTTTGCTCTGGCCCGATGCGGAGACTGCCTGACGCGATGCAATTTCCATGCGTCGCCTGTCGCGGCGTATAATGGGGAGTTGCTTGCGCCACGTGCACGCCGGAGTTTGTAGTGCAGACATCATTGCCGCCTGAATCTTCTGTTGCGCCGCTGCCAGTCGATAAGACGCGTTTCAGATTCCAAAAGCTGCTGCAACCCTTCGCAGCAACGCGCGGTGTCGCCACACCGATCATATGGTTTTTGCTGGATTGGCTGGTGCTGAGCGTTGCCATCGCCAGTCTGTTCGTAGTGGATTCTTGGTGGGTGAAGATATTTGCTTCGCTGGTAGCGGCTCTGTGGATCGCGCGCTTGTTCGTGATCGGGCACGACGCCTGCCACGGCTCCTATACGCCGAACAAGACGCTCAACAAATGGATCGGCCGAATTGCCTTCCTGCCCTCGCTCACTCCATATAGCCTGTGGGAGATCGGCCACAATCTCGCGCACCATGGCTTCACCAATCTCAAGGGGCGCGATTACGTGTGGACGCCCTTCTCGCCTTCGGAATTCGCCAATCTCTCATGGGTTCGCCGCGGTCTGGAGCGCATCTACCGCAGCGGATTCGGCCAAGGCGTCTACTACATGATTGAGATGTGGTGGAAGAAATTGTTCTTTCCGGGGCGCAAACATGTGACGACCCGGCGCCTCAGCTACACGTTCGACAGTCTGCTGGTGGCCGGCTTCGGCATCCTCTGGGTGGGAGGCTTGGTTCTGTGGGGGCTGTACAGCGGCAGATCGGTTTGGTCGCTGCTGACATTCGGTTTCGCAGTGCCGTTTTTCTGTTGGAACTGCCTGATGGGATTCGTGATTTATGTGCAGCACACGCATCCGCGAGTCGCCTGGTACGAGCGGCGCGATCAGTGGACTGCCAATGCCGGCTATGCAACCACCACGGTGCATATCAAGCTCAAGCGGCCGCTCGACGGGATGATCCACTACATTCTCGAGCACGGCGCCCATCACGTGAACATGGGAATTCCTCTCTACCGTCTCAAAGAGGCTCAGGCGAAACTCAGCGCCACTCTCGACGAGCGATTGAACGCCGAGGTCTTCACCTGGCGCTACTATTGGAATACGGTGCGGCGCTGCAAGCTGTACGATTTCGCGCGGCACGTGTGGATGGATTTCGACGGGCATATCACCTCCGAGCCGTTGGTCCTGGTCCGCTAACGTTGGTCCTGGTCCGCTAAGCGATCTCATCTCAAAACTTCGCCTTGACTCCGGCGAACGCGCCAAGAGTCGGCTGCATGAAGCCGTCTGGGTTCTGGTAGTGCCGGTTGAATAGATTGGTGATGCGTCCGAAAAGAGCCCAATGGCTGGTGAGGTCGTAGCTCGCGGCACAATCCACGGTCGTGTAGCCCGGCGCAGTCAGCCGCGGAATCGAAAAATCCCTGTTGCCGTCGATCCACGAACTGACCGACAACAGCGTGGCGTTCAGCCGCAAACGGCTGGTGGCTTGCCACGCGGCATTCAAGTCGCCCTTGTGCTTCGGTCTGCGCAGTAATTCCTCGTGCAGAATCTCGTCGGTGGCCTGCAGGTAGGTGTAATCGACGCGCAAGCTGAGCGACGGAAGCGGTTGATATGACGCGAAGCTTTCAATGCCGTCCGTCACGGCGCGTCCGATGTTGGTCAGGGAGGTAAAGTCGGCGTTATCATCAATCAGATTCTTGATGTTGTTGTGAAAATAGGTGACGCCAAATCTCATGTTGTCAGCGGCGAGCGACTGCTCGAAGCCTGCATCGTAACCCACGCTGGTTTCGGGTCTTAGATTTGGATTGCCGAAGAAATCAAATTCCGGAAAGTTCTGGAACATTTGCGACAAACTGGGCGCCTTGAAACCGGTCCCGACGCTCGCCTTGAGCTTGGTTCCTGTTTCTTCGATGAGATACGCGGGCGCCACGCGGTAGGTAAACTGGCTGCCGAATCGGTCATTGTCGTCGTAGCGCACGCTGATCGTATCGAACAAGCGGCCGCCGAAGCTCGATTGCAGTTCGGCGTAGCCGGAGTTGATGTTGGTGGCGGCGGCGATGGGCTGGGTGATTTCATCGCGTTGATGTTCCGCACCCAGCAATAGCTGTTGGTTGGCAGCAAGCTTGAGGATGCCCTGCCAATCGAATTTGGTCCGCTCGCCGTACAGGTAGGCGGCGGGGTTATCAGGACTGTATTGCGATGATTTGACATCGCTGTAGGCGGCGCCGACGGTCTGCTCGAGTGCGCCGTCCAGCGCCAACAGATGGCCGGTGGCCCGCGTGTAGTACTGCAGGGTGTTGTTGTCGCTTTGCGTGGCGTCCGGCGTCGCGGGAAAGGTGGCAAAGTTATCGCCAGTGATGCGCAGGTGCGAATCGGTGTAGCGCGCGACCAGCCCTAGATCGAAATGATCCGTCACATCCAGTCCGAGCTTGGTCGATGCGGTGAGATTATCGTCGTAATCGTCGATGCGCGCCTGTCCCGGCGGCAGCAAATCCAAGGGCGTCACCGGCGTCGCACCGGCGTGGTAGTGCTGCAGCGTCGCCGCGTAGTGGAACTGATCGAGGGAACCGCTCGCGCTGCCGGCCTGGTTGAAGGTATCGAACGATCCGGCCTCGATGCCGGCATTGAACTGCGCCGGACCTGAGCCGCTTTTGGTGATGATGTTGATCACGCCGCCGATGGCATCGGAGCCGTACAGGCCGCTTTGCGGACCCCGCAGGATTTCGACGGTTTGGATGTCCTGCGTCAGGAATGTCCCGAGGTCGAATGCCCCGCCCGGATTGCTCGGATCGCCGAGATCAATGCCATCGACCAGCACCTTGGTGTGATTCGAATTGGTGCCGCGCATGAACACGGAGGTTTGCCCCCCCGCTCCGCCCGTTTGAACCAGGTTCAAGCCGGGAACCTCTTTGAGCAAATCAGGCAACGTGCGGACTTGCCGGGCGGCGATATCGTCCGCCGTGATGACGGTTATGCTGCTGGCAACATCGAGTTCCGGCGTTGGAATGCGGGTGGCGGTAACCACCAAGGTTTCCAGCTCATCGTCGGTTGCCGCATTCGGCGCGGCTAGGGCGGTGGACAGCGGAACGAATACAGCAATAAGAAGCAATGATTTGCGCACGAGTTTCTCCTGGGATGGGGCCAAGAGCTGGCGCGCGAAAGCGAATGAATGTTTTTTTGCAACCGAGCGCTCCGCGACGACAACTCCAACACTGTCGTCGCGACGGTTTCCCCCGCAGTTATCAGCGCACCCCGGCCGGTAACAGGACGACGGCGCGAGGCGGGTGTCCTGGCTCCCGGGTTGTGGCTACTGTCCCCCTTCCCAAAGCTGGAAGCTTCAGTGGATCGTGGACATTCGCTCGCCGGTTACAGTTGCGGGGGCAGCCGCGGTATTTCACCGCGTTCCAATTTAAGTCCCTTGCGGGAACCTTGCGCGAGCCGTGAATATTACTCGTTAATGCGCTGCGGTCAATTGGCGGCTGCAAGCTGCTGTGCATGATGGCGCAAATGATCGGCCATGAAGGTCTGGATGAAGTAGTAGCCGTGATCATAGCCGGGCTGCATGCGCAAACTTAAGCGCTGGCCGGACTTTGCCGCGGCCGCCGCGAATTTTTCCGGCAGCAACTGTTCGGCGAGATATTGATCGGCGGTTCCCTGGTCGATGAGGATGGGCCCGGGAAATGCGCGGCGCGCCACCAATTCCGTGGCGTCGTGCTCGCGCCAGATTTGAGTCTCGGGACCAAAATAATTGCTGAAAGCCTTGCGGCCCCAGGGGGATTGCGAGGGCGCCGCAATCGGCGCAAATGCCGACGCCGACTTGTACTGTTCCGGGTTGCGTAACGCCAAGGTGAGCGCGCCGTGGCCACCCATGGAATGGCCGAATATTCCGTTCGCGCCGGGGATTGCCGGAAAATGCTGGTCCACGATCTGCGGCAGCTCGCGCGCCACATAACTGTACATCCGGTAGTTTTGCGCCCAGGGTGCCTGAGTGGCATCGACGTAAAAGCCGGCCGAATAGCCGAAGTCCCAATGATCGGCGTCGCCGGGAATGCGCGGTTCGCGCGGGCTGGTGTCCGGAGAGACCAGCATCAATCCCAATTCCGCGGCGTATTTCTGCGCATGCGACTTGATGCAGAACGTCTCCTCGGTGCAAGTGAGGCCGGATAGAAAATACAGCACCGGCACCTTGCCTGCGTTGGCCTGCGGCGGCAGGTAGACGGAAAATTTCATGGGCCCGCGCGTTTCATGCGAATGGTGCCAGTAGAAGCGCTGTTCGCCGCCGTAGCAGGCGTGCCGCGAAATGCAGTTCAATGCAATCACGAATAGACCACCACGCTGCGGATCGATTCACCCGAATGCATCAAATCGAACGCGGTGTTTATCTCCGCGAGCGGCATCTTGTGGGTGATCAGATCGTCGATGTTGATTTTGCCGTCCATGTACCAATCCACGATCTTCGGCACATCGGTGCGGCCGCGCGCGCCACCAAATGCGGTGCCCTTCCAGACACGGCCGGTGACCAATTGGAACGGCCGGGTGGAGATCTCCTTGCCGGCGCCGGCGACGCCGATGATCACCGAAACGCCCCAGCCGCGATGGCAGCACTCCAATGCCTGGCGCATGAGGTCCACATTGCCGACGCATTCGAAGCTGTAGTCGGCGCCGCCGTCAGTGAGCGCCACCAGGTGGGCGACCAGATCGCCGCCGAGTTCCTTGGGATTCACGAAATGCGTCAAGCCGAATTTTTCAGCGAGCGCCTTGCGGCCGGGATTCAAATCCACGCCGATTATTTTGTTGGCGCCCACCAAGCGCGCG
>DATMKO010000304.1:0-6040 GCA_035571175.1 Steroidobacteraceae bacterium
TCCAGCGTGTCCGCCAGCTTGCTGGCGGGGCCGCGCAATGTGAAGCCGTATATCGCGCGCCGCGGCGAGCAGTACATGAACAAGGAGCAGTTGGAGCACTTCGCTCGCATACTGCAAAACTGGAAGCGCGATCTCATGGTGGAAGTGGACCGCACCGTGCTGCATATGAAGGACGAGGCGGCCAATTTCCCCGATCCGAATGACCGGGCGACGCAAGAGGAAGAGTTCAGCCTCGAACTGCGCACGCGCGATCGAGAGCGCAAGCTGATCCGTAAAATCGACGAGGCGCTGAAACGCATCGAGGACGGCTCCTACGGCTACTGTTTGGAAACCGGCGAAGAAATAGGCATCAAGCGCCTGGAAGCCCGACCGGTCGCGACATTGTCCGTCGAAGCCCAGGAGCGGCGCGAGCGCCGGGAAAAGCAATACGGCGACCGCGACGACCGGTACCGATAGCACAGCGCCTTACGTAGGCCGGTTCGCGCCCACGCCGTCGGGCGACCTGCACTTGGGCTCTCTATATACGGCGGCAGCCAGTTATCTCGACGCCCGTGCCCATGGCGGGCGCTGGCTGTTGCGCATCGAGGATCTCGATCGGCCGAGGGAGGTCGCGGGCGCGGCCGAAAGAATCCTGCGCGCACTGGAGATGTTCGGCTTCGAATGGGACGGGCCCGTGCTTCATCAGTGTGACCGCAGCGAGCAGTACGATGAGGCGCTGCGCAGCCTGCGCGAGCGCAATTTGACATTCGCGTGTTGCTGCAGCCGCTTGCAATTGGAAGATGAGCAGCGCTATCCAGGCACGTGCCGCAGCCGCACCATCCTTGCGGAAACGCCTGCCGCGACGCGACTGCGAATCGAACCTGGCTATGTCAGTTTCGAGGATCGCATCCAAGGCGTGTACCGCCAGGAGGTATCCGCCGCGGTCGGCGACATCATTCTCAAGCGACGCGATCGAATATTTGCCTATGTGCTTGCCGTGGTTGTCGATGATGCGGCGCAGGGAGTCACACACATCGTGCGCGGCGCCGACTTGCTGGACAACACGCCCCGTCAAATCGTTTTGCAGCGCCTGCTCGGCCTGCATCAACCGAGCTACGCGCATGTCCCCGTGCTCACGGAACCGGATGACAGCAAGCTTGCCAAGTCGCGCCGCAGCGTGCAGCTGCGCGCAGACGCACCGCCATCGCAACTGCTGTCGATCTTTTCGCTGCTCGGATTGGCGCCGCCCGATTCGCTTCGCACCGCCCACGTTGCTGAAATATGGCGCTGGGCGATCGGTCAATGGGACTTGAGGTACATCCCAAAACGTCTCAATTTGCGCGTAAGCGCCTAATAACTATAAATAAAAATGCCGATTTGCCTTGGCGCTGCATTGCGCTATTCTTTGCTCTGGTACCCTACCCTCAAAGGGAAGGTTCAAGCGTGGTCTGGCACGAACCGGCATCTTCCGGCGGCGCGTCGGCCAACACGAGCGAGGAGCCCCATGAGCGAACCGCGAGTGATCAAGAAATATCCGAATCGTCGTTTGTATGACACCGTTGAGAGCCGTTACATCACCTTGGCTGATGTCAGGCGCCTGGTAGTCGAGAAGATTGATTTCGTCGTAGTCGACAAGAAAAACAATGCCGACATTTCGCGCAGTATTTTACTGCAGGTCATTGCTGAACAAGAACACCTCGCTGAGCCCATCCTCAGCCAGGAGTTCATGGTAGGCGTGATTCGCTCCTACGGCACCAATCTACAAGGCCAGGTGAGCCCGCACTTGGAACAGAGCCTCAAACAGCTCATGAGCCAGCAGCAGGCAGCGCCGCAACTCCGCGAGCGCGCGAAGACGGTGGCCGGCGGCGAACCGCCCCGGCCGCGCGTCACTTCAGATCTGGTTCGCGACGGCTAGCCGCGGGCTCGAACCGCCGGCGGCGCGGTGCAGTACTTCATGGCGCGGCCGCGCGCGCCAGTGCTTGGGCCGCGCCTCGTTAGGCCGCGTCCACGTTGCGCATGGATAAACGCACGCGTCCCTGCCGATCCACTTCGAGCACTTTGACGCGCACCACGTCGCCTTCCTTGAGCTTGTCGCCCACGCGCTCGACGCGCTCCTCAGAGATCTGCGAAATGTGCACCAGGCCATCGCGGCCGGGAAGAATCGTCACGAAGGCGCCGAAATCCATCAATCGCGCCACCTTGCCCTCGTAAATCCGCCCCACCTCGACATCCGCGGTGATCAACTCGATGCGGCGCTGAGCTTCGCGTCCGGCGGCACCCTGCACCGACGCAATCTTCACCGTACCGTCGTTCTCTATATCGATCGACGTGCCGGTCTCTTCGGTGATTTGCCGGATGACAGCGCCGCCTTTGCCGATCACATCGCGGATCTTCTCCGGATCGATCTTCAAGGTGATGATCGTGGGAGCCCACTCGGACATGTTCTCGCGCGGCTTGGAGAGCACCTTGTTCATCTCGCCCAGGATGTGCAAGCGGCCGTCGCGCGCCTGATCCAGCGCCACCTTCATGATCTCGCGCGTGATGCTCGTGATCTTGATGTCCATCTGCAGCGCGGTGACGCCGTCTTTGGTGCCGGCCACCTTGAAATCCATGTCGCCGAGGTGATCTTCGTCGCCCAATATGTCCGTCAACACCTTGAAGCGCGCGCCCTCTTTGACCAGGCCCATCGCCACACCGGCCACCGGCGCCTTGATCGGCACACCGGCATCCATCAACGCCAGACTGGTGCCGCAAACCGAAGCCATGGAACTGGAACCATTCGACTCGAGAATCTCGGACACGACGCGGATCACGTAAGGAAATTTGTCCGACCCCGGCATGACCGCCTTCACGCCGCGCTTCGCGAGATTGCCGTGGCCGATTTCGCGGCGCTTCGGCGAGCCCATCATGCCGGTCTCGCCGACGCTGAAGGGCGGGAAATTATAGTGCAGCATGAACGGCTCTTTACGCTCGCCCGTGAGGCCGTCGATGATTTGCGCATCGCGCCCGGTGCCCAAGGTGGTGACCACCAGCGCCTGGGTTTCGCCGCGCGTAAACAATGCCGAGCCATGAGTCCGCGCCAGCACGCCGGTGCGAATATTGATCGGACGCACGGTCTTGGTGTCCCGCCCATCGATGCGCGGATGTCCTTCCAGGATCCGCTCGCGCACCAGCCGATGTTCCAGATTGAAAAATTCGCCGCCGACTTCTTCCTTGGTGAATTTGGGATGTTCGCCCGCGGTCAGCTCATCGAGCAGCGCGTTCTTGATCTCGCCGATGCGGGCGTGACGCTTCTGTTTCTCGGTCACCGCATAGGCAGCGCCCAGGTCCTTCTCGGCAAAGGAACTGACGGCCTTCTTCAGATCTCCGATCTCCTGGGGCGCGGCCCATTCCCATTTCGGTTTGCCGGCTTCCGCCGCCAGTTCCTTGATCGCCTTGATCGCGATTTGCATCTGCTCGTGGCCGAACATCACCGCACCGAGCATGACTTCCTCGTCCAGGCCGCTCGCCTCGGACTCCACCATCAGCACGCCTTCTTCGGTGCCGGCAACCACCAAGTCGAGCTTCGATTGCGCCAGCTGCGAGCTGGTCGGATTGAGGATGTACTTACCGTCCATAAACCCGACGCGCGCGGCTCCGATCGGACCCATGAACGGCATTCCGGAGATCGCCAGCGCCGCCGAGGCGCCGAGCAACGAAGCAATGTCCGGATCCACTTCTGAATTCACCGATATTACGGAGGCGACCACTTGCACGTCGTTGGTGAATCCGTCCGGAAACAGCGGCCGTATCGGCCTATCGATCAGGCGCGAGGTCAGAGTTTCCTTTTCCGTGGGACGTCCTTCGCGCTTGAAAAATCCGCCGGGGATGCGGCCCGCGGCATAGGTCTTTTCCTGGTAATTGACGGTGAGGGGGAAGAAGTCGCGGCCCGGCGCCGCCTTCTTCAGACCGACGGCGGTCACCAGCACCACGGTCTCGCTCATGGATACCAGCACGGCGCCGTCGGCCTGCCGGGCCAGCTCGCCCGTCTCGATGGTTACCGTGTGATCTCCAAATTGAAAACTTTTTTTGGTAGCGCTCACTTAGAGCCCCCTTGCGTAAATCGAATATGATGGACAGGCGCTTAAATGCGCGCCTGCAGCGGCGCCTTTTATCGGCGTAACCCTAAGCGTTCGACCAATTGCGTGTACTTGTCCGGAACCCTGCTCTTCAGGTAATCGAGCAGCTTGCGGCGCTGATTGACCATCTTGAGCAGTCCGCGACGCGATGCATGGTCGGCTTTGTGCGTGGTGAAATGCTGGCTCAAGCCGTTAATGCGCTCGGACAACAAGGCAATTTGAACCTCGGGGGAACCGGTGTCCTGCGTACTGCGCTGGAATTTACCGACGACGCCCGACTTTTCTTCGCGAGTAAGTGGCATGAAATCAAACCTCAATCAATAACTTAGACCTTTTAAGAAGGCGCGCATTGTACGCGTCGCGGCACTTGCCCTCAAGCACGATTCGCGGCCGACGAAATAAGTCGCAACGGGACCAAGCGGCCCGCCGCCTGAATTTCGCCCAAACCCAGAAATCCCAACCCCTGCGCGTAGATACGCACCATTCCGGGGAGTTCCAGCGCCACAGGAACGGTCTGCCCCTGCCGAACTGCACTGACTCCGCCCGCAGGCAAATCAAACCGCCGGCAGGCGCAAAGCGCGGCATCCACGGGAAGCAGCACTGCCAGCCGCTGCTCGTGGCTCATCGCCTCCAATGTCTCGAATGAGAACAGGGGCTCGGCGAACGGCGTCACACCAATACGCCGCAAGGCCGCGAGATGCGCGATGGTTCCCAGCTGCGCGGCCAGGTCCTCGGCCAGAACGCGGATGTATGCGCCTTTCGTGCAGCGTACTTCGAATGACAGATCCGGCGCCTGCCAGTCGAGCAGGCGCAGTTCGCGGATCACGATCGAGCGCGCGGTGCGATCCCGCGTGATGCCGGCCCGCGCATACTCGTACAGGGGCCTGCCGTCCTGTTTGAGCGCCGAGTGCATGGGCGGCACTTGCTGGTAATTGCGCGGAAAACTGGCCAGCGCCTGCTGCAGATGTTCGCGGGTGAACTGCGGCAGCCCGCGCGTTTCAATGACGGCGGACTCGCGGTCCGCACTCGCGGTGCGCTCTCCGAGGCGCACCGTCACGCGGTAGGTCTTATCGGCCTCGAGCAGCTGTGCACCGAACTTGGTGGCTTCGCCGAAACAGATGGGCAGCAAACCCGAAGCTAGCGGATCCAACGATCCGGTGTGCCCCGCTTTGCGGGCGTTGAATAGCCGCTTGACGCGCGCCACGGCGCCGGCGGAGCTCAAATTCAAGGGCTTGTCGAGCAATAGAATCCCATCGATGTCGAGCACCGGCCTATCCCTCGTCGATCACATGGTCGTGATCGTCCGCCGCGCTGCTGGCGGGCGCGGCCGAGCCGCTGCTGGCGGGCTTGTTCAGCGAGTCGATCAACTGAGTCAAGCGCACGCCATGCTCGATCGAGGTATCGAGTTCGAAGGTCAAGGTCGGGGTGTGGCGAATCATCAGGGAACGCGACAAGGCATTGCGCAGGAAGCCGGCGGCGCTTTCCAAGCCGCGCTGCACCTTCGGGTCCGGCCCTTCCTTGCCGAACACCAGGTAGTAAACGCGCGCCGTGCGCAAATCACCGGTGACGTCGACCGCAGTTATCGTCACGTTGCCGATGCGCTCATCCTTGACATCGCGCCGCAACAGATCAGTCAGCTCGCGCTGGATCTGCTCGCCCAAGCGCCTCGCCCGCGGGTTGTCTTTGTTTGCCATGATCTCGTCTGCTCGCGTAGCGAGCATTTAAGGACGGGGTCGCTGCGACCCCGTCAAAGGTGGCGCCTCGCGCCATTTAAAGAGTTCGAGCAACTTCCACCCGTGAATAACACTCGATTTGATCGCCTTCCTGGACATCGTTGTAGTTCTTGACGCCGATGCCGCACTCGGTGCCGGCGCGCACCTCGGTGACATCGTCCTTGAAGCGCTTCAAGGATTCCAGCGCGCCCTCGAAGATCACCACGTTGT
>DATMKO010000305.1:0-8328 GCA_035571175.1 Steroidobacteraceae bacterium
CGCGGCGCCGGTGCGCCGGTAGACGATGACGTTTTGCACGGAATCGCAGCCATCGGCCAGCGCCTTGTCGACCGCGGCCTTGAGCTCGATCGCGTGGCCGCCGCGCCATCCGCCGTCGGCCGTGACCACCAATTTGGCGCCCGCATCTTCGATGCGATCCTTGACCGCGTTCGCGGAAAAGCCGCCGAACACCACCGAATGCACCGCGCCGATGCGCGCGCAGGCCTGCATGGCGATCACAGCCTCTGGGATCTGCGGCAAGTAAATGATCACGCGATCGCCGCGCTCGATGCCCTTGGCCTTGAGCGCATTTGCAAAGCGGCACACTTCCTGATGCAGCTGCGCGTAAGTCAGTTTGCGCACATCGCCGGGTTCGCCTTCGAAAATGATGGCGATCTTGTCGCCGCGCGCCTGCAGGTGCACATCCAGGCAGTTGTGCGATACGTTCAGCTGCCCATCGACAAACCAGCGGTAATTGGGGGCCGCCGAATCGTCCAGCGGCACCGTGAACGGCCGCTGCCAGTCAATCTCGGCGACCGCCAGGTCCGCCCAAAAGCCCACGAAATCCTGCGCGGCCTTGTCGTGCATGGCCTGCAGCTCGGCGGCCTTGATGGTGGCGTGCTTGCGGAACGCGACCGACGGCGGAAACACGCGGTCCTCCTGGAGGACCGATTGAATGTCTTTTTGGGTCATGGCCTTTCCCCCGGGTGTCAAACGGCGGCTGCGATGCGGCGCACCTGCTGTCTCAATATATTGCCGAATCCGTGCGTATCAAAAAAACAATCCAGCCGCGCAGCGTTCTGCGGTCGTGGCTTCAAATCATCCAGCGTCGCCTTGAGCGGAATGTCGCAGACTATCCCGGTCAAGCGCCGGGCAAGATACGCGGCTTCCTTGTGAGCAAGCAGTTTAGCAGCGATTGCGGCTGCGCCGCGCAACCGCAACGACGGAATTCGGTGAAGATTTGCATACAGTTCATCGAGGGAACCGAACGTGCCAAACAGTACTGCGGCGGTCTTCTTTCCGACCCCCGGGACTCCGGGAATGTTGTCCACGCTATCGCCGGTCAAGGCCAGAAAATCGGCGATGAGTTCCGGCACGACCCCGAAGCGCGGCCCGATGTCATGGTAGTGATAACGGCTATTGCCGCTGTAATCCCAGAACACATCGCCGTCGCGGATCAGCTGCGACAGATCCTTGTCGCGCGTCACCAGGACATTGCAGAGGCCGGCGGCGCGTGAGCGCGCCGCCAGCGTGCCAATGATGTCGTCGGCCTCGTATTCCGCGCTCGCGAACTCGGCCACACCCATGTGCCGGCAGAACTCGCGGCACAGCGCAAATTGGCGCTCCAAGTCCGCCGGTTGGGCTTCGCGATTGGCCTTGTAGGCGGGATAAATGCCGTTGCGGAATGAGGTCGCGCTGCTCGAGCTTGAGTCGAACGCCACACCGATGCGCTCCGGCCGGACCTGTTCGAGAAGGTCCGACAGGAAGCGCGCGAAGCCGTATAACGCGTGCGTGGCATTGCCGTCCGCATCCACCATGTCGGCGGGCATGGAATGATAGGCTCGAAAAACGAAATAGCTGGCGTCGACGTAGTAGACGGCGCCGGCTCGCGCAACGCCCGCGAATGCGCTCACATCGGCCAGCGTTGCATGCGCTCGTGCAGCGGGCTGGAACGTGGGAAATGCGCGACCAGGTATTCCATCTGATCCGCGAGGACGCGCCGGCCTTTGAGGAAAATATATTCGGCGTAAGTGGGTGTGAACGGCACCGCCAGCAGCTGCATTCCCGCCTGTTCGGGCGTGCGCGACGCCTTGGCGTTGTTGCAGCGCCGGCATGCCGACACGACATTGCTCCAGGTATCGTGACCGCCGCGGCTGAATGGCGTCACATGATCGCGCGACAGCAGGCTGTAGGTAAAACGCGCGCCGCAATACAAACACAGATAGGCGTCGCGCCGGAACAGAGTTTGATTGTTGAGCGGCGGCGTGTACGCGGCGCCGCGCAAATTGCCCGGGTTGCCGGTAACCCCCAGTGTGGCGATGATCGAATTCACATCCACGATGGTGCGCAGACCCGACTTCGCGCAGGTCCCGCCATACAGCCGGTACAAGAGCGTTCCGCACGTGTAAGCCACCTGCTCGGTGTGATACAGGCGCGCCGCTTCTCGATAGTCCACCCATTCCAACGGCATACCCGAGACATCGGTTCGCAGAATTTGTTGGGACAATGGATAGGCGTGAGATGCGACCGCGAGGTCATCCCGCCAATCCAGCAAACGCACTTTGTCCAGAGATCCCTTGTTCATAACAACGTAAGGATAGTCGGCTCTTATGCCATAATTCAATGTTTGGCACGTATCTTAAGGCTGGGGAGAGTTTTGCATGTCTGTCGTCGCCGGTATCCTCAGGGAAACCGCTGCCAAAGAAACCCGCGTCGCCGTCGTCCCGGAAATTGCCACGAAGCTCAAGTCTCTCGGTGTGCGCGTACTGATGGAACGCGGGGCCGGGGCCAGCGCCCACTTCCCGGACGCCTCGTACACGGATGCGGAATTCAGCGATGCCAGTACCATACTCGCCTCCGCAGATATCTTATTGAAGGTGCAGCCGCCGAGCGTGACGGAAGTCGCGGCACTGAAGAAAGGTGCGATAGTCATCGGCTTCATGCAAGCCTATGCCCGGCCCGATCTGGTGCTGGCACTCAAGGAACGCGACATCACGAGCTTCGCCATGGAGCTGGTGCCGCGCATTTCCCGCGCACAATCGATGGACGCCCTGTCGTCACAAGCCTCGGTTGCCGGCTACAAGGCCGTGTTGATCGCTGCCAACACGCTGGAGAAATTTCTGCCCATGCTGACCACGGCCGCGGGCACGATCCGGCCCGCGTCGGTGCTCGTGATCGGTGCCGGCGTGGCCGGCCTGCAGGCCATCGCCACGGCGAAACGCCTGGGCGCGGTGGTCGAAGCGTATGACGTGCGCAGCGCAACCAAGGATCAAGTGAAATCGCTGGGCGCGAAATTCGTCGAGACGGGTGTCTCCGCGGAAGGCGCCGGCGGCTATGCCCGCGAACTCACGCCTGAGGAAAAGGCGAAGCAGCAAGAGGTTCTCGATGCACGCATCGCCGCCAGCGACGCGGTGATCAGCACGGCGTCGGTCCCCGGGCGGGCCGCGCCGCGGATCATCTCGCGGGCCGCGGTGATGCGGATGAAACCCGGTTCGGTGATCGTCGATATGGCCGCCGAGCAGGGCGGCAATTGCGAACTCACCAAGCCCGGAGAAACCGTGGTTGAAGGCGGCGTGAAAATCCTGGGTCCGCTCAATCTGCCCGCTTCGTTGCCGTATCACGCCAGCGAAATGTACGCGCGCAATCTGTTCAATCTGCTGAAACCGGCGATCGTCAAGGGCGCAGTTGCGATCGACTGGAACGACGAGGTATTCGCCGGCGCGGTACTCACCCGCGCGGGCGAAATCATGCACCAAGCAACGCGCGCCGCCATTGAGGCACGGACAACATGATCGACGGCATCATTGCACTCTATATATTCATGCTGGCGGGGTTTACCGGCTATGAAGTCATTTCGCGCGTGCCGGTCATTTTGCACACGCCCCTCATGTCGGGATCGAATTTCGTGCATGGCATCGTCCTGGTGGGCGCCATGGTGGCGCTGGCCGGCGCGGACAGCACGCTGCTCAGGGTCATCGGCTTCATCGGCGTGGTTCTGGCCGCCGGCAACGCCGTCGGCGGCTATGTGGTGACGGAACGCATGCTGAAAATGTTCGTATTGGCCGGAAAGAAGAAAGGTTCCTGAGATGCCCGCCGCTGCGACACTGAATAATTTGATGCAGCTCTCCTATCTGGCGGCGGCGGCGCTGTTCATCCTCGGCTTGAAACGCATGAGCTCGCCCGTCACCGCGGTGAGCGGCGTGCGTTGGGCCGGAGCGGGCATGCTGCTGGCGACGGCGGTCACGTTGGCGTTCGTGAAAGACGCGTCGCTCCTGAATTTCTCCCTGGTGATGGCCGCCATCGCCATCGGCAGCATCGTGGCGTGGAGCAGCGGCAAGCGGGTGGCGATGACCGACATGCCGCAGATGATCGCGCTGTACAACGGCATGGGCGGCGGCGCGGCGGCGGCGATAGCCGCGGTGCAACTCTACACCGGTCACGCAGAAAACATCGTGCATTTGTCGATCGCCACCATCGGCGGCTTCATCGGCGCCGTGTCGTTCAGCGGCAGCCTGATCGCCTTCGCCAAACTGCAGGGCCTGATCACCAAGTCGGTGCGTTTTGGCGGTCAAAAATTTCTCAATTTGGCGATACTGCTGATTGCCGCGTTCCTCGGGTTCATGGTGGTGAGCGGTCTCGGGGCGGGTCTCGGACTGCCGGTCGTGTCGTTGTTGTTCGTGTTTGCGCTGGTTTTGGGCGTCGCCATGACTCTGCCGATCGGCGGCGCCGACATGCCGGTGGTCATCTCCTTGTACAACGCGCTCACCGGCCTGGCAGTCGCCTTCGAAGGCTTCGTTCTGGACAACGCCGCCATGATCATTGCCGGCACCGTGGTGGGTTCCGCGGGCACACTGCTGACCCAACTCATGGCGAAGGCCATGAACCGCTCGCTTGGCAATGTGCTGTTCTCGAATTTCGGCGAGAGCTCGGCGGCAGGCGGCACGGTTGCCGGCACGCAGAAACCGATAGAGGCGTCGGACGCCGGCATCATGATGGCGTACTCGCAGAAGATAATCGTCGTGCCGGGATACGGCTTGGCGGTGGCTCAAGCTCAGCACAAGGTGTGGGAGCTCACGCAATTGCTGCTCGATCACGGCGTGAAAGTGCGCTTCGCCATTCATCCGGTGGCGGGCCGGATGCCGGGGCATATGAACGTGCTGCTCGCCGAAGCGGGAGTGCCCTATGACCTGATTTCGGACCTGGATGAGATCAACGCGGAATTCGAGACCGCCGACGTGGCGCTGGTCATCGGCGCCAATGACGTGGTGAATCCGGACGCCCGCAGCAACAAGAGCAGCCCGATTTACGGCATGCCCATCCTGAATGCGGATAAGGCCAAGAATGTCATTGTCATCAAGCGCGGCCAGGGCCAGGGCTTTTCCGGGATCGACAATGCATTGTTCGGACTCGACCAGACCCGCATGCTGTACGGCGATGCGCAGACGGCGGTGAGTCAATTGATTCAGGCGGTCAAGGCCGCAGGTTGATTTCGAAGCGATCCAAAGTCTGCCACGTCTTGGGGTGTGCGGCGGCGTAGTCGCCTAATCTGATCATCTCACCGCTCAAGGATTGCTCGCGCAATGTGAAGCGCACGTAGTGATAATTCGGAAAATCGGCATTCTGGTAGAGGTCGGAAGCCGTGCGCTGCACTTCGTAGGGAAAGGCGCCCCCGCCCCCGGACACCAGGTACACCACGCCGTCCTGCTCGAATCGCTCGTAGTTGTGAATATGGCCGGCGCTGACCACGAAGCGCGCTGCGGTTCCGGCCGCCGCGGTCCTGAGGTATGCGGCCAGAGATTGCTCGTTCGGTCGCGGATTGTGGTCCGTGAGTCTGCTGGTTTGCACGTCGGCCACCGGCGGATGATGCATGACGATCAGCACCACGCGCACCTTGGGGTCGAGCGAGGCAACCTGGTATTCGAACCATGATCGCTGATCGCTGCCCGGCAGCAGCGATGCATCGCTGTCCAGCGCGATCCCGACAAGCTTGTCGCCGATTGCCACCGAGTACCAGCGCCGGCCGCGCAATTGCGCAAAGGTATCCCACCAGCGTTCCAGGCAGATCGATTCCTGGCAGGCTGAAAATTCATGATTGCCGAGCGCCGGATAAATGCGCAGATGCTGGGCGCGCCAGCGCCGGGTTTCGCTGCGGTACACCTCGTAGTCGGCGTCGACCCCGTGCCAGGGCACGTCGCCGTTGATGAAAACCGCCGCCGGATTTTCCGCGGCGATACGCGCGACCAGCGCCCGCCGCGCGTCGGGCGAACTGGCTTCGGTTTCGCTGCCGGAGGTGAACCGCATATCCCCATAGGCGATCAATACCAGCGGATCCGGTAGACCCTTTTGCGGTACGCTGAAGGTGGGCGCGGCGCGCAGCGGCGCGTCGAGAACAGCCACCAGGATCAAAAGTATGGGCAAACCGCGGCGCATTGCGCGATGCTACCCTACGGAGACCCCATGAAGTTATCGCTCGTCGCGTTGTTGTTTCTGTCCACGGCGGCTGCCGCGGCCACTGTGGCGCCCGACCAAAACCAGCGCTGGCACCGCCACGCGTCGCAGGTAACCATCATCCGCGACAATTGGGGCATCGCCCACATCTATGGCAAGTCCGACGCCGACACGGTGTTCGGCGCCATCTACGCGCAGGCCGAGGATGATTTCAACCGCATCGAACGAAATTACCTGAACGGCCTCGGCTGGCTGGCGCAGGCCGAGGGGGAATCGGCCGTTTATTCCGATCTGCGGCAGCGGCTGTTTGTCGATGTCGATGATTTGCAGCGCAAATACCGAGCCAGTCCTCCATGGCTGAAAACGCTGATGCTTGCCTGGTCGGACGGCTTGAATTACTTCCTTGCGAAACACCCGGCGGTAAAGCCGAAGGTGATCCGTCACTTTGAACCGTGGATGGCGTTGTCCTTCACCGAGGGCAGCATTGGCGGCGATATCGAAACCGTCAACCTGGGCGCGCTGGAGAAATTTTATGGTCAGCCCAAGGCGCCGCTTCCCGCCAACGCACCGGCTGCGCCGGCCGCGGCAGCGTCGCCCGGTGCAGGGTCGGCCGATGAAGCGTCGCCCGGTGGTTCCAACGGCTTTGCCATCGCGCCGAGCCGCAGTGCCTCCGGTCACGCCCTGCTGTGGATCAATCCGCACACCTCATATTATTTCCGCTCGGAATTACAGATGGTCAGCGATGAGGGATTGAACGTTTATGGCGCCGTCACCTGGGGACAATTCTTCGTCTACCAGGGATTCAATGCGCATAACGGCTGGATGCACACGTCGTACGGCGGCGACGCCATCGATGAATACGCCGAAACCATCGTCAAGAAACCCGACGGGCTGTACTACGAATACGGCGGCGCGCTGCGAAAAATGCAGGTCAGCGAGGTCGCCATTCCGGTGAAGCAGGGCGGCGGCCAGAGCTTAAGGAACTTCACCGTGTATCACAGCCATCATGGCCCCATCATCCGCGCCGAGAACGGCCGCTGGATCGCGATCAAACTGCTGCAAGATCCCGTGCCGGCCCTATCGCAATCGTACCTGCGCACCAAAACCAAGAACTACGCCGAGTTTCGCAAAACGCAGGACCTGCGAACCGACACCTCCAACAACACCGTGTACGCGGACGGCGACGGCACCATCGCGTATTTTCACGGCAATTTCATACCCAAGCGCAATACCGCATTTGATTTCACGCGGCCGGTGGACGGCAGCAATCCGGCCACCGAGTGGCAGGGACCGCACGCCGTCAAAGACACCATCACATTGCTCAATCCCAGCACCGGCTTCATTTTCAATACCAACAATTGGCCATTCTCGGCGGCGGGATCGGCAAGCCCCAAGCGCGAGGATTATCCGGCCTACATGTGGCGCAAGGGCGAGAATGCGCGCGGCATTCACGCGCTGGAGGTTCTGCAGAATATCCGCGGCGTGACCGTGGACAGTTTGATCGCCGCCGGCTACGACGCGCATTTGACCGGCTTCGACGTGCTGCTGCCGCCACTCATCACCGCTTTCGATGCGCTGCCCGGCGATGATCCCCGGCGTCCCGCCATCAAGGATGCGATCGCGAGCTTGCGCAGCTGGGATAGGCGCACGTCGGCGGATTCCGTGCCGACGGCGGTAGCGATTTTCTGGGGTGTGGAATTGGTTGAACGCAAAGGCGCCGAGGCTCGCGACGCGGATGAACCGGTGTTTGATTTCCTGGTCGGGAATCTGACGGACGCCGAGCGCATCGATGCGCTGACCGGCGCCCTGCAAAAGTTGCAGCGCGACTTCGGGCGCTGGCAGGTTCCGTGGGGAGAGATCAACCGATTTCAGCGCCTGACAGACAACATCGTGCAGCCGTTCGACGATTCCAAACCCAGCCTGCCGGTGGGTTTCGCGCCGTCGCAGTGGGGCGCCCTGGCTTCGGTCGACTGGACCAAGCCCCGTCGCACCAAGAAAATTTACGGCGCGGAGGGCAACAGCTTCGTCGCGGCCGTGGAATTCGGCCCAACCATTCATGCGAAGGCCATCATGAGCGGCGGCGCAAGCGGCGATCCAGCCTCGCCCCATTTCACCGATCAGGCCCTGATGTTCAGTCAGGGACGCTTCCGCGATGTGCTG
>DATMKO010000306.1:0-3057 GCA_035571175.1 Steroidobacteraceae bacterium
CCTGGCGGTGGCGGGTGATTTCATGTCAATCCTCGAGATTGCCACTGTGCTCAAGAATCGCATGGGTGCCGCGGGCAAAAGAGTGCCGACGCGTCAGCTGCCCAACTGGCTGGTGCGCGTCGCTGCGCTGCGTGATCCGGCGGTGAAGCAGATCCTGCCGGAACTTGGCAAGAAAAAGAACGGCAGCAATGAAAAGTCGCGGCGAGTGCTCGGCTGGACGCCGCGCTCCAGTGAGGAGGCGATTGTCGCCTGCGCCGAGAGTTTGCTGCGCCTCGGTCTTTTGAAGGACGGCCAGAGAAAAGCCAGCTAGACGCGGGCCGTCGCTCGCCCAGTCGCTAGTTCCTGCGAGGCGCGGGCCCATGACTGTGGGTGTACGGCCGCTGCGTACGTTCACCCCTTCTGTGCACGACGTAAGGTATCCCCACCAGCGGCGGATAGGAATCGTCCGCGTAGTCCTGCGTGCCTTGGTAGCCATCGTCTTGCGCGAAGTTCGGATCCTGTTGAAACGAGCGCGGATGTCGAAACACCGGTGTGGGATCCATTGTGTTGATCGGGCCGAACTCGCGAAGCGAAGATTTTTCGCCGCAGGGGTTATTCGAGAATGTCTTCTGGCCATTCGTCGTACATTCCCATATTTGTCCGGCGGCCATCTGCGGCTGCGTCATTGGTTGCACGGCCTGGGCCTGAGCCTGCACTGCCGGCGGCGTGGTTGGCGGCAATTGCTCGGCTGTCAACTGCGGCGATGGACTGTGGGGTATCACCGAAGCCGCAGGCACTATCGCCGCGATTGCCGGGCTGGGTGGCGGCAGGGTTTTTGGCGCAGACCGGTTGTTCGAGCCCACGGTGATTGCGACCGCTATCGCCGCCGTCGAAATTCCGCCTAAGATCCAGGGTGCAAGATCGCTATACTTGTCCATAGCTGGTTACCAATGATCGCACATCCGGGATCCTCGCAGGTTAAGTTGGTGCGCGCCATTGGCCGCTGGAGCCTGGTCGCACTCACGGTAAACAGCATTCTCGGCAGCGGTATTTTTGGACTGCCGGCTGTCATCGCCGCGGTTCTCGGTGACTTGAGCCCGTGGGCCGTGCTGTTGGCGGGCGCGGCCATGGCCGTGATCGTCAGCTGCTACGGCGAGGTGGCGTCTCAGTTTGCCGAGACCGGCGGAACCTATCTTTATGTGCGCCACGCCTTCGGGCGGTTTGCCGGCTTGCAAGTGGGGTGGATGAGTCTGCTCAGCCGTTTCACTGCCTGTGCGGCCGCGATAAATCTACTGGTTCTCTACTTGGGCGAGTTCTGGCCGCAAGCAACGCAGGCTGTTGCCCGATTCATGATCATCACGCTGTTTCTCGGCACTCTGGGCGTGGTGAACTATCGCGGCGTGGGTGCCGGCGCGTGGGTCAGTAATGTTTCCGTCGTGGCCAAACTGCTGGCGCTCGGCTTGGTCTGCGTGGTGGGTGCCGGCTACTTGATTGCTCATCCGGCCATGCATGCCGCCACATTGTCAGCCGATCGGGATGGCTGGCTGAAAGCCATACTGCTGCTGTTCTTTGCTTACGGCGGGTATGAGGCAGCCTTGAATCCCATGGGGGAGGCCAAGAATCCGCGGCGCGATGCACCGTTTGCTCTATTCATGGGCCTGATCATCGTCACGCTGCTCTACACCGTGCTGCAATTCGTCGTTGTCGGCGTGCTGCCGGACCCCGCGCACAGCGACCGTCCGCTCGCCGATGCCGCGCGAGTTTTCATGGGAAGTCGCGGTGCGGCGCTGATTTCTGTAGGCGCATTGATCTCGGTTTACGGCTACCTGAGCGCGAATCTGCTCACCGGTCCGCGCGGCATGTTCGCCCTGGCCGAACTCGGCGATTTTCCGGCGCGATTCGCGGCAGTGCACCCACGAATGCGCACGCCGCACGTCGCGATTGTCGTATTCGCCGTGCTGATTTGGCTGTTCGCTTTGTTCGGCAGCTTTTCATGGAACGTGACGCTGTCCGCAGTTGCACGGCTCGCTTATTACGGCGCCGTGTGCGCGGCGGTGCCGGTGCTGCGGAAACGGCAGCCGGGAGCGGCGACATTCCGCGTTCCCGGCGGCCCGACGCTGCCAATCTTGGGCGTGGCGATTTGCGCGCTGCTCCTGACGCGCGTGGACTTTACCAAGTCGGTCATTCTCGTGGCCACGATCGTGATCGCCTCCGTGAATTGGTACGGCGTCCGAAATCGCAGCGCAGTGCGCGCCGAGGTGGCTCCCTGACCGCCGCCGTGGCCACATTCTTCGAAACCGCCGGCCAATTCGCAGCATGGTTGCAGAGCCACGGGGGCAGCGCGTCGGAGCTCATAGTCGGCTACTACAAGCGCGCAACCGGGCGGGCGAGCATGAGTTGGCCCGAGTCAGTTGACGCCGCACTGTGTTTTGGCTGGATCGACGGCGTGCGCAAGCGCATCGACGAATATAGCTATCAGATTCGTTTCACACCGCGAAAGCGGCAGTCGATCTGGAGTGCGGTGAACGTCGCGCGCGTGCGCGTTCTGCAGAGTGCCGGCCGGATGCGGGAGCCGGGATTGAAAGCGTTCTCGTTGCGCCGCACCGCGAGGTCCAGGATCTACTCTTATGAACAAACGAAGACCGCTGTTCTAACGCGCGGCGAGCAGGCGCGGTTTCGCAAGGCGAAGAGCGCGTGGAAGTTCTTCGCAGCGCAGCCGCGCGGCTACCGGCATCTGGTGATCTGGCGAATCCTCAGCGCCAAGCGCCCCGATACCCGCGCCAAGCGGCTGGCCGCGCTGATCAAGGCGTCGCATGAACGACGACGTCTATGAAGCGCCGGCCGCTTAGGGTTTGCTTTGGGTCTGCGGCGGAATTCGCCGATTGAGCCAATCACTCATCGTGGCGGTCACGAGAGCCGAGGCATCTTGCTGCACGAAATGCCCGGCGCCCGGGATGGTAACCAGCGTAAAGTCCTGCTCCACCAAGTCCCAGGTCCCGCTCAGTGCGCCCGGCAGCAATGCCTGATCGGCCAGCCCGTGAAATTCCAGAACCGGAACTTTGACCTTGGGCGGCGGCG
>DATMKO010000307.1:0-12419 GCA_035571175.1 Steroidobacteraceae bacterium
GCTGCCTGCAATTGCCCGAATCCACGCAGCAAACTGCCCAGATTATTGTGCGCCTCGGCGAAATCCGGCTTGAGCACCAGTGCGCGGCGATAGTGGGCAAACGCCTGGTCGAGTTGCCCAAGCTCGAACAGCACATTCCCCAGGTTATTGTGCGCCTCGGCGAAATCCGGCCTGAGCACCAGTGCGTGCCGGTAACTCGCCGCCGCTTCCTCGAGGCGGAACAGAACCCGCAAGGCGTTGCCCAGATGATTGTGCGCTTCTTGAAGATGGGGGTTTATCTCCAGTGCGCGCCGATAACTGGCCGCAGCTTGCTCAAACTGCCCAAGATCCAGCAGCGCATTGCCCAAGTTGTTATGCGCGTCGGCGAAATCGGGATTGAGCTCAAGCGCTCGCCGATAGCTCGCCACTGCCTGATCCGCCTGCCCGAGGCGCGCCAACGCATTGCCCAGATTGTTGTGCGCGCCGGCATCGCCCGGCAGGAGTTTCGCCGCCATTTCCGACGCGTGAACGGCATTTTTGTCCTGCCTCGCAAGAACCACGCCCAGCATCTGCCACATCGCGCCGGAATTCGGGTGCTGGCCGAGCAGCTCGCGCACCCTGCTTTCCAGCTCCACATAGCGACCGGCCTGGAGCATGGCGATGAGGTCGTTACTCACGTGAGCGGGCTCGCGCCTAGCGGAAAACAATGACCACGGCCGCGGTCAATGCGAGCAGCGCCGCGGCGTGAAATCGGTAGTCCTGCCATAGCGGCACGCCTCGCAGCCGCTGCTGTTCGGCGCGGCTATAGCTCAATCGCCACATAGTCGCCGCAGCCGCGGCTGACAGCGGCACCGGATTGCTGAGGCTCACCACCAGCAAGATGGCGGCATCGATGAGCGTGAGGATGGGTGCGGCGTAGAGAAAGTGAAAATGGGTCCAATGGAACACCACGTTTATCAAGAAGAGCGCGAAGCCGCACAGCGAACCCAGCAGCATGGTCGCGGCAGCGCCGTCCGCGGTCGCGCCGCGCCAAAACATTCCCAGCCCGAACAACGCGACGACGGGCGGCACGGCATAGGCTAAAACCGCCTGCAGGTATTGCCACAGCGACGGGAACAAGTTCAGCTGCGGTGCCCAAGCGACGGCAATCACCAACAGTGCGGCAGTGCTCCAACGGCCCACCCGGACAACAGTGCCATCTGACATGCCGGGCCTGAATTGTTTCACGACATCCATCGTGATCAGCGTCGAAGCCGAATTGAGCATCGATGCGATCGATACCATGGTGGCGGCGATGAATCCCGCCACCACGAGCCCCACGAGTCCGCTCGGCAACAATCTTAAAATCAATGTGGGGTACACGGTGTCTGCCCGTGGCAGTCTGGGAAATAACAGCAATGCACAGGTACCGGGCAAAACGATCAAAAACAGCACCGGAAGTTTCAATAGGCCGGCGAACAATGCGCCCCAGCGCGCATGATCGATGTTCTTTGCGGACAGCATCCGTTGCACGATCGATTGGTTCGTACACCAGTAGTAGAACCCCAACAGCGGAATACCCAGCAGCAAGCCGGGCCAAGGAACGCCGGGGTCGCCGACCGGCCGAATCAGCGAAATCGCCGCCGGATTCACGCCGCTCATGACGGCGTGCCAGCCGCCGGCGCGGCTGAATGCGCCAATCGAGATCATCATGGCGCCCGCCAGCAGCACCACAGCCTGCACCGCTTCCGTATAGATCACGGCGCGCAGACCGCCGAGTGTGGTGTACAGACCGGCCGCTCCGGCCAAGACCGTGACAATCAGCCACAACGGCCAGGTCGGGAACAGCAATTGGCACACCAGCGAACCGCTGTACAGAATACCGGCGGAATCGACGAAAATATTCAGGAACAGAGTCAGTAAGGCGAAATGCAAGCGCACGCGCCCGTCGTACCGATGTTCCAGGAACTCCGGCATCGTGTAGGTCTGACTGCGAATCACGAAGGGCAACAGAAATAGACAGAAAAAAACCAGAATGACGACCGCCGACCATTCATAGTTGTATACGGAGATTCCGACGGCGTAGGCGCCGCCCGCGAGGCCCACCAGCGCCGTCGACGACATGTTCGAAGCCAGCAACGCCAGTCCGATGACGGGCCAATATGTGGCCCGCGAGGCAAGAAAATAATCGGCAGGTCCAAAGTGGCGGCGCGACATCAACAGCCCCAGCAGGATCAATCCCCCCGAATAGATGCCGATCACCAGCCAATCGAGGACGCCCAATAAGCCGCCGGGCGCACTAACTTGCAGCATGTGCGCCCGTTCGCTGGATGCTACCCATCAAATCTCCCCAGCACTGACAGCGCTGACATTTTTGTACCAATCCATGCTAAAGTCCCTGCCGGCCGAGCCGAGATCGCTCTCGCCTTGGGGTTGTTCGAATAGCAAAAACTATAACTATTATAGGCAGTTACAAGAACCATATGTTGAGGCATTCGACTCCCTCGGCGTTCCGCGCCGCCGCCCTGTTGGCGGCTTTACTCGCCGTGGCATCAGCGACGTCTTCCCCCGTCAATTCCGACCCTTCAGAGCGGCATCCCGACCTCTGGCCGATAGGTTCGCACAGCTTGGACCGCGCCGGTACCGGCGTCCTGGTTGAAGAGCTGCTCGCTCATATGAGTCTGGAGGAGAAGATCGGCCAGATGATCCAGGCCGACATCGCTTCCATTACGCCAGCCGAGCTTCGCACCTATAAGCTGGGATCGATTCTTGCCGGCGGCAATGCGGCGCCCGCAAATGATGTGCGCTCGACGCCGCAAGCTTGGTTGAACATGACCGATGAGTATCATCGCGCGGCGCTGGCAGCGCCTGGGCAGGGACACGCGGCGATACCGATTTTATTCGGGATCGACGCCGTACATGGGCACGCGAAGGTACTCGGCGCCACCATTTTTCCGCATAACGTTGGATTGGGGGCCGCGCACGATCCAGAATTGATTTTTCGAATCGGACAGGCGACCGCTCAGGAAGTCTCCAGCACCGGGATCGATTGGACCTTTGCCCCTACCGTCGCGGTGGTTCGCGATGCGCGCTGGGGTCGCTCCTACGAAAGCTATTCCGAATCGCCCGCGCTGGTGGCCGCCTATGCGCGCGCAATGGTGACGGGGCTGCAAGGTGAATCAAATACACCGCGGTTCATGACCCCCGGTCACACTTTGTCTTCGGTCAAGCACTTCATCGGCGACGGCGGCACACTTGGCGGGCGCGATCAGGGAAACACCACTGTTTCCGAGGCTGAGCTGCGGGACGTTCACGCGGCCGGATATGCCGCCGCCATCAAAGCCGGGGCAATGATTGTGATGGCGTCTTTCAACAGCTGGAATGGCCTCAAGCTGCACGACAATCACTACTTGTTGACCGACATCTTGAAGGGGCGAATGGCCTTCGACGGCTTTGTGGTCGGCGACTGGAACGGCCATGAACAAGTGTCCGGGTGCACCAAGTACGACTGCGCCGCCGCGATACTTGCCGGCGTCGATATGCTGATGGCGCCGGACGGCTGGAAAGAGCTGTATCAGAATACATTGGCGGAGGCCCGATCGAGCGCAATTCCACCGGCGCGCATCGACGATGCGGTGCGCCGCATTCTGCGCGTGAAGGCGATCGCCGGCGTTTTCAGAAAGGCTGCCCCGCCCGCTCGCGGCGAGCCCGGGCTTTTTGCGCCGCTCGGAAGTCCGGCGCATCGCGCGCTGGCGCGCGAGGCCGTGCGCAAGTCGCTGGTCCTGCTGAAGAACGCGCACGGCATTTTACCCATCAATCCGCGCGCTGCAATTCTGGTCGCGGGCGACGCTGCGGACGATATCGCGGCCCAAAGCGGCGGCTGGACCCTCGACTGGCAGGGAGATCACAACACCAATGCCGATTTTCCCGGTGCGACTTCGATTTATGGCGGTATTCGAGCGGCGGTGACGGCGGCCGGCGGCACGGCAACCCTGAGCCGCGACGGAACTTTTGGCAAAAAACCGGACGTGGCCATCGTGGTGTTCGGCGAAGGGCCTTACGCTGAATTCGAGGGGGACCGCGAAACGTTGGAATTCGCCCCCGGCGATAAGCACGAGTTGGAATTGTTGCGCCGGCTGCAGCGCCAGGGAATACCCACCGTCGTCGTGTTTTTGTCGGGCCGTCCGTTATGGGTAAATGCCGAGATCAATGCCTGCGACGCATTCGTGGCGGCGTGGCTGCCGGGCAGCGAAGGTGAAGGAATCGCCGACGTTTTGCTGCGCGGCGCGAACGGCGCCGTAGCCTATGATTTTACCGGCCGGTTGGGATTCTCCTGGCCTCGGACTGCGATGCCGGTGAGTTTCGATGCTACCGGAAGAGTGTCCGGCGCGCTGTACGCGAGGGGTGCGGGTCTTGACTATCACAGTGTCTCCAATGTCGCGCGACTTTCCGAAGAACCCCGAATTTCGGTCGAGTGGCTTGCACCCGCCGGGAGTTTGTTCCATGCAGGGCACGTCACCGCGCCGTGGTCCTTGTTTGTCGCGGACTCGGTCGCCGAAGTTCGTGTCACAAACGCGCGGCAGCAAAGTCCGCACGGTGGGGTCGCCGTCGAGCTGGAACCGGATGGTGCCGCGGTTTTGTGGAGCGGCAGCCAGCAGGGCTCCCTGGTCATTTCCGGGCGGGCATCCGATCTCGATCTGCCGGCGAGTCAGGGAGGCACCATCGTTCTGCGCTATCGTGTCGATCGCGCTCCTGAACAGACCGTCAAAATAGCAATGCGCTGCGCCGAGGCGCTGTGCGGAACCACCACAGGGGCATCATTGGACGCGACCAAGGCCTTTACCTCCGTCCCGCTCGGCGCATGGCAGAATTTGAGCCTGCCGTTGTCGTGTTGGACCGCTGCCGGTGCTCGTTTGCAGAATGTCGACGCACCATTCTCGGTGACGACTGCCGGCCGATTCGGCGTGACTATTGCGGATGTCCGTATCAGAGCTGGGGCCGATGGAGCCGCGCTTAAGTGTCCCTGAGACCCAAGAATCCAATTTAGCTTAGGATTAGGCATGGCTCTCATTCCCCCCTCGGTGACAATTCAGGAGGTGGCAGATCTGGCGCAGGTTTCGCCGAAGACGGTGTCGCGCGTCATCAACAACGAACCGCGAGTACGCAGCGATACGCGCAACCGCATCCTCGAAGCCATCGAGCAGCTCAACTACCGGCCCAACCTCAACGCGCGAGGGCTTGCCAGCAATCGATCCTTTCTCATCGGATTGTTCTGCGACCGTCCCGGTGACTACCTGAGCGAGTTCCAAGCTGGGGCGGTCGAGCGCTGCCGCGAGTCCAGCATGCACTTGATGGTGGAACCCTGGGATGTACAGAGCCCGAATGTTGAAAAACAGATGGATACTCTGCTCGGGCAGTTGCGCCTGGAGGGGGTCATTTTGCTGCCGCCGCTCAGCGATCATCCGATTGTCCTGAACAAACTGCAGGAGGCGGCTATTCCCATCGTCCGGATTGCCCCGAAGCAGAACTTGAGCGCTACGCCATCGATCGGCATCGACGATTATACTGCCGCACGGCAGGTGACCTCCCATCTGTTGAATCTCGGGCATCGGCGCATTGGATTCATGCTGGGCCGGCCGGAACATGGCGCGACCGAACAGCGCTACCTCGGTTTTATCGATGAAATGCGCGCCCATGAGGTCGCGGTCGATTTCGACCTCGTGCAAACCGGCAACTTTCTATTCACGGACGGCTTGGTGTGCGCCGAGCGTATGCTGCGTTCGGCCGTTCCACCCACTGCCATTTTCGCAAGCAACGACGACATGGCGGCCGCGGCGGTTTCAATGGCGCGAAAGTTCGGACTCACCCTGCCGGGCCAGTTGTCGGTGACCGGATTCGACGATGCCCCGGTTGCCACCATGATATGGCCTGAGCTGACGACGGTGCGTCAGCCGGTTGCCGCGATGGCGCGCATCGCCGCGGATCTCATCATCCGACTCGAACCGCGGCGCAACGGCTGGCCGGAACGCGTTCCGCGGCATCTGTTGGCTCATGACCTGATCATTCGCGGCTCGACCGCGCGCGCGCCGGCCCGGCCGCCCACCCGCGGAGCTGCGGTTTAGTCACGAACCTGCGCTCCGCCGTTTCCCGTGGCAAAGTGTCCGCCTTACGGGACGATATCGGGCGCTCATGATTCCAACGATTCAGATTTTGGTTCTGCTGCTGATTGTTATTGCCGCCGTGTCGGTGGTGGCTTCGCGCCTGAAGATTCCGCCGGCGATACTGCTGGTGCTCACCGGCGTTCTCCTGGCGCTTATCCCCGGACTGCCTACCGTGACTTTAGCGCCGGAGTTCGTTTTGCTGTTCATACTGCCGCCGCTCATCTATTCCTCCGCGGTGGCGATGAGCTGGCGGGAGTTCCGATTCAGTCTGCGCCCCATTTCGATGCTGGCGGTGGGCTGCGTGCTGTTCACGACCATCGCCACTGCCGCGGTTACGCATTGGCTGTTGGGTTTCTCCTGGCCCGTGGGCTTCGTGTTGGGAGCCATAGTTTCGCCGCCGGACGCCGTGGCGCCGCTGTCCATCGCGCGCAGAATGAACCTGCCAAGAAGGCTGCTCGTGATTCTCGAGGGCGAAGGGCTCGCGAATGACGCCAGCGCACTCATTCTTTATCGCTTCGCGGTGGCCGCCGTCGGCGTCAGCGCATATTCATTGAGCCAAGCCGCCGGCATGTTTGCCGCGATCATCGGCGGCGAAATTCTCTGGGGCATCGGCGTGGGCTGGCTCATGCTGCGATTGCGGCGTTGGGTGCACGATCCGCGCATCGAGGTCATGCTCTCGGTACTCACACCATTCCTGGCTTATTTGCCGCCGCAGCACCTGGGCG
This sequence comes from Steroidobacteraceae bacterium, assembly GCA_035571175.1. Lineage (GTDB taxonomy): Bacteria > Pseudomonadota > Gammaproteobacteria > Steroidobacterales > Steroidobacteraceae > Bog-1198. Next base: position 6,845 of record DATMKO010000307.1, read on the forward strand.
GCTCCGGCGTACTCGCCACGGTGACCACCGGGCTCTATATCAGTTGGAATGGTCTGCGGCTGATCAGCGCGGAGACGCGGCTGCAGGGCATTTTCTTCTGGGACTTCATGATTTACCTGACCGAAGGCTTCGTGTTCTTGATCACCGGCCTGCAGGCGCGAACCTTGATTGCCGGCATGCGTGGTGATTCGCTGGCCGATCTGGCCGGCTCCGCCGCGGTGGTCTGCGCCGTCATCATCATGGCCCGATTCATCTGGATGTTTCCCGCAACCTATCTGCCGCGCTGGCTGATTCCTGCGGTGGCACGCGCCGACCCCGCGCCCCCCTGGCGCTGGCCTTTCATCCTGGCATTCACCGGCGTGCGCGGCATCGTGTCGCTCGCGGCGGCGCTCGCCATCCCCCTCACGACCAATAGCGGCGCGCTGTTCCCCGATCGCGATCGAATACTTTTCCTCACCTTTGCGGTGATTCTGGTAACCCTCGTCGGCCAGGGTTTGCTGCTGCCGGCCGTGATCCGCGCGCTGGGCCTGGCCAACGCCGGCCGCCGCGAGCGCCAGACCGAGAGAACCGAGGAATTTGCGGCGCGCCGGCAGGCCATCGAGGCGGCAGGCCATTATCTCGATCAGCTGATCGCGGAGCGCGAACTGCCGGAGGATATCGTGCAGCCATTGCGCGCACGCCAACGGGACCGCATGCGGCATGCCGAGCGCCGCAACGACGGCGACCCCAAGCAGAAGCGGCTCGTTGAACAGCACGACGAGATCGCATTTCAGTTGATCGAAGCTGAGCGAAACCAGATCAATGACTTGTACAGACTTGGAAAACTCAAAGATGAAGCGCGGCGCCGGATCGAACGGGAGTTGGATCTGCGCGAAGCGCAATTGATCAACGTGCGCGGCGAAGAATGACGCTGCGCGCTAAACCATGCGAAATAGCACAGCAAAGAAGGCGAATAACCCGATCAGAGTCACGGCTGCCAGAACGATCATCACCGGCGTCTGCGCATAAACCGCTTTCATTTCCATGGCTTTCATTCCGGCAAGCGGTTTGAATTCATTGCTCCACAGATAGTGGACGATTTGCCGATACTGCAACCCCGACACGACCAGCGCCAGCACCCCGGCGCCAATCAGCGCCAGACCTAGGTCGCGCGGCGCTTGCGGCCGCCGTGCCGGAGCGACGCCCGGCATCTCGCCCAATCGTTGGAAGAATTGAACGATGGTGAATCCAAAGCCAATGAGCGCCACGCCGGTGCGCACCCACGCCATGAGCGTGCGCTCCAGTGCCATGCGCGTGCGGATCCAGGCAAAATGGCTGTCCGAGGTGATCCGCACATCGAAGCGGGGCGTGGGTTCCGGCGAGTTCATTGACGGCTCCTCATTCCAGCGGCGTTCTGCTCTTGCTTTCTGCGCGTCGCTGCCACGGCCAGCGCCCTTCGACTTCCACGACGATCGACCAGCTGAGAAAGGTGCGCACGACGACCAGCATTCCCAGCGCCTCGAAATTTCTCAGATCCGGTTCCAGCGCTGCCGTGCGTACGATGTCGGCGGCAACCAGAATTTCCAATCCGAGCAACAAGGCGCGGCCCAGCGCTGCGCGAAACGCATCATAGTGCTCGATCCCGAATCGACGCCGCGCGAGTGAGTGCCGCAGCCAACTGAGGGTGGCGAACACGATGTAACCGACGATGAGTGCGACCGCAATGACGTCAATCGTGTCCGCGCCAAGTCCAATCCATTTTTGATACATCGCGTTCGCGCCAGTCACTTGCTTCTCCCCGGGATTTTCGAGTTGCGGTGAAGATTTTTGTAGGTCCGCGACCCGGCCGAAGCGCGCGTCTGCGCCTTGCGCCCGCGCCTCGCCGGGCGTCCGCACCAGGCGCTGCCGGCAATACTTGCATGCGACCGGCCTTTTTTGTAATTAGGCCTTGTACCTATATCAGTGGCCCAAGATGTTGATTATGTTGGTCATAGTTACGGGTTCGACCGGCTGTGAGGGTGCGCGTGAACATGAATGAGCTATCACCCAGTGTTGACCCGGCATACGCGCCGCCGGGCTTTCACTTGCTGGCGAAGCCCAGCGGCTCCACATGCAACATCGATTGCACGTATTGTTTTTTTCTGTCCAAGGAAGCGCTGTATCCGAACGAGAAAAGCCGGATGTCGGCGGCGACGCTCGAGGCCTACATCCGCCAGTTGCTGGAATCGCACCGCGATCCACAGGTGACCGTGGCATGGCAGGGTGGAGAGCCCACGCTGATGAAGGTCGAGTTCTTTCGGCGCTCCATCGAACTCGTCGAACGGTATCGCCGGCCCGGCCAGGTTGTACTGCATACCTTTCAGACCAACGGCATGCTGCTGGACGACGAGTGGTGTGAATTCTTCGTCGAGCACAAATTCCTGGTCGGTTTGAGCGTCGACGGCCCGCGCGAGTTGCACGACACGTACCGGGTCGATCGCCGCAAGATGGGCACCTTTGATCGGGTCATGGAGGGTTGGCGCCACCTGCTCAAGCATCACGTCGAGTTCAACATCCTGTGCACCGTCAATGCGGCAAACGAGAAATACGGCCGCGAGGTCTATCGGTTCTTCCGCGACGACTTAGGCGCGAAGTGGGTGCAGTTCATCCCGATTGTCGAGCGTGCCAGCGAGGAAACACTGGCAATCGCCAATCAGGGCTGGAGCGAACAGCCCGGCCGCAAGCGCCTGCTGTACACCCAGACCGGCAATCTGGTGACGCAGCGCTCGGTCGGCGCCGAGCAATACGGCCGCTTCCTCATTGATATTTTCGAAGAGTGGCTGCGCCACGATGTCGGCCGGGTTTATGTGCAGCTTTTCGATGTCACGCTCGAAGCGTACTTCGGCCGCCATCTGCTGTGCATTCACGCGCCGACCTGCGGCTACGGTCCGGCGCTCGAGCACAACGGCGATCTTTACGCCTGCGATCACTTCGTCGAACCCAGATTCAAGCTGGGCAACATTCACGAAATCCACATGCTTGAGCTCGTGGCCTCGCCGCAGATGCGCAAGTTCGGGCAAGACAAGGCCGATACGCTGACGCCGCAATGTCAACGCTGCGAGGTCAAGTCCTTGTGTCATGGCGGCTGTCCGAAGGATCGGTTTGCGGTTTCGCGCGATGGAGATTCCGGACATAACTATCTTTGCGCCGGGCTGGAATTGTTTTTCAAACACACGCGTCCCGCCATGCAAACCATGGCGAGCCTGCTGCGCAAGGGACAGGCGCCGGCCGACATCATGAGACTGACGGCCGCCGAGGACGCCAGGCAGGGACCCTATCAGTCGTGCCCCTGCGGCAGCGGCAGGAAATTTCGCTTCTGTCACGGCGACCGCGCGCCGAGCTCCGGATTCAGCGGTGTTAAACCCGCCGGCGACGTGGTTCGCCTTCAGTCGTAGCGCTACACCTTCGCGCTGCCGTGCCGACCGGAGCCCTTGGAGAACGCGGCGGCGCCGGCCTGCGCCTCGCCTGAGGCCAGCGTGCTCATTCCATGCTTGATTTCATTCTGCATGGCCAGAGCCTCATCCATGCCCCACTGTTCGATCGCAGATAGCCGATCGTTCCTCAAGCAGGATTGCGGAAACGACGCTATCTGGCGCGCAATTTCGATGGCGGCGGCCAGCGCCTGGCCGGCGGGCACCAAGCGATTCGCAAGTCCGATGTCGAGCGCTTCCTGCGCACGCACTTCGCGGCCGGTAAGAATCAAATCCATCGCCCGGCTATGCCCGATCAGGCGCGGTAGGCGAATGGTTCCGAGATCGATCAACGGCACACCGAAGCGACGACAAAAAATGCCGAAGACCGCGGTCTCGGAAATCACCCGCAGGTCGCACCACAACGCCAACTCACAGCCGCCGGCCACGGCAAATCCTTCAACAGCCGCGATCACGGGTTTCTTGAGAAGCATGCGCGTGGGGCCCATGGGCCCATCGCCGTCGGTGCCCACCGGCCGGCGCTCGCCTGCCGCAAAAGCCTTCAAGTCCGCCCCAGCGCAAAAATGACCGCCCGCCCCGGTCAATATCGCAACATCGAGCGCGCTATCGACATCAAAGCTGCGGAAGACGTTCGCAAGCTCCCGGGCAGTGGCGAAATCCACGGCGTTTCGTTGCGGCGGCCGCTCGATGGTTACGACCGCAATGTTTCCCAATCGGCTAAGAGCTACAGTCATCGCGCACTCCCACGCATGTGCGTGTCAGTAAGTGGCTCGGCCGCCGGAGATATCGAACACCGCTCCGGTGGCAAAGGAACATTCCTCACTCGCGAGCCAGCAGACGGTCGCTGCAATTTCATACGGCTCGACGAATCGATTCATCGGAATCTTGGCGAGCATATAGTCGATGTGTTGCTTGGTCATTTGCGCAAACAGGTCGGTTTTGGCCACGGCTGGTGTGACGCAGTTGACCAGGATCCCCTGGGTGGCCAATTCCTTGGCAAGCGACTTCGTGAGCCCAATCAGTCCCGCCTTGGATGCGCTGTAGTGCGAGGCGTTAGGATTGCCTTCCTTGCCGGCGACGGAAGCCACGTTGACGATCCTTCCATAGCCCCGTTCCCGCATCAGGGGGACGATGGATCTCGAGGTCAAGAACGGGGCCACGAGATTGACTTCGATGACGCGGCGCCAGGCCTTGGGATCGAGTTCCCAAGTCGGAGCATTGCCCCCCGTGATGCCTGCATTGTTGATCAGGATGTCGATTTTGCCGAACCGTGCAACGGATTCCTCTGCGGCCGCCTGCACCGCGGCCTCTTCGGTGAGGTCCAGACAACAAGCGGCCACGGTGCCGAATTCCGCCAGCTGCGCGCAGGCATCGTTGAGTTTTGCGGCGTCCATATCCCATAGCGACACCGTTGCGCCGGAGCGCAGCAGCCGCTCGGCCACCGCGTAGCCGATACCGCGGGCACCGCCGGTAACGACCGCGACCCTGCCTTTGAGATCCAGCTGGTTCATCGGCTATCTATAAGAGTTGCCGGTACCGTATGCTGCGTTTGGATGCCGAGCCCGGAAATGCCGACACGCATGCTCTGTCCTCGCTTGAGAAACTGGGGAGGCCGCCGCCCCATTCCCACGCCGGGCGGAGTGCCGGTGGCAATCACATCTCCCGAACGCAGGCTCATGAACTGGCTGATGTACGAGACCAGATGCGCGACGCCGAATATCATGGTTCGCGTATTGCCGTTCTGGAAGCGCTGGCCATCGACTTCCAGCCACAAATCCAAGGATTGCGGATCTGGTACTTCGTCCTTCGTTACCAGCCAGGGACCAATCGGCGCGAAGGTGTCGCACCCCTTGCCCTTGTCCCACGTACCGCCCCGTTCAAGCTGATAGGCGCGCTCGGACACATCGTTGACCACGCAGTATCCCGCGACGTGATCGAAAGCGCGTTCGATCGGCACATACTTGCCGGGTTTGCCGATGACGATGCCGAGTTCGACCTCCCAATCGGTCTTCTCCGCACCCAAGGGAATTTCCACATCATCGTTCGGTCCGATGATTGCGCTCGTCGGCTTGAGAAACAGGATTGGTTCCGCCGGAATCGGCATGTTGGCCTCGGCGGCATGGTCC
>DATMKO010000308.1:0-7282 GCA_035571175.1 Steroidobacteraceae bacterium
CGGCGCGATTCTCGGCACGCTGGCGGTCATGGATACCGAGCCGCGCGAACTCTCGCCGCCGCAGCTCGAGGGTCTGAACCTGCTTGGCCAGCAAGTGGTCGATCAGCTCGAATTGCGGGCGGCGTACCGGGATTTGATTGCGCTCCGGGCCGGGGAAAAGGATATCGAACGACGACTGCGCTCCGAGCGAATGGAAGAAGCACAGCGACTGGCGGCTGAATTGCACGATGGAGTGGGGCAAGATCTCGTCGGCATCTCGATGATGTTGGACGCCGTGCTGCAAACGCCGGCGGCGCGTCTCCAAGCGGTCAATGAACCGATAGCGCATGCCACGCAACTTTTGCGCAGAGCGATTGGGCGCTGCCGCCAGGTGGCCGAGGGCTACGGCGGTTTTCTGGTTCGCTACAACGGGGTAGTCGGTGCGCTTCAGCATTTTGTGCGCAGTTTGACCAATACGCCGCTGCAGATTCATTTCCACGGTATCGACATTTCATTGAGATGCATCGATGAGGCGATGGCTTACCACCTGTTCGGCATCGGCCGCGAAGCGATTGCCAACGCGGTCAGACACAGCGGCGGCAACGCAGTGCATGTCCGCATCCACCACGGTGACGGCCACATCGAGCTCACCGTCGAGGACAATGGGATTGGGCTGTCGGGCCGGAGCGATGTGCAAAAGCGCTTGGGCTTCTCGATTATGGAGTACCGCGCGCGCACGATCGGCGCGGAACTTCGCTGCGAATCGCTCGAGAAAAGCGGGCTGCGCGTGTCATGCCGGGTTCAGTGCAGTCACCACTGATGATTCATCACTTTCGGCGATCCACGTCCGCAATGAATTTCTCCACGGCCGCCGCATCGCTTATCTGCTCCCGGGCTTCCTGCTTTACCGGGTCCGGCGCGATCATGTGATCCACCGTCCGCAGCTCGGCTTTCGCACGACGATCAATCTCTTTGTCGCGTGCATTCGATTGCGGCAACGACACGGGCCCCGTGGCGGCCGCCCCAATCGTCGCCGACGCGATTATGGTGTTGGTCGGCTCTGCCGAGTACAGGCAGGATTGCAGCTTTTCAGCGTTCAGTTCCCACCAATTCTTTTCTGCCTTGGAGAGCTGCGCTCTGCCATGCGCCACGGTCATTTCCCATTCCGCCATCTCGCGAAACGTTGGCTCAATGTTATTCCATGCCTGCCAATTGATATCGGGCATCAGCTCCCGAAAATAACCCATCGACTCAGCGACGGAATGTCCGGGAGTCGCGACTATCGCCACGGGACACGCCGCCGGGACTTGAAAGTGGGATGCTTGCAGGTCAGAAACGTCTGACAGATGGCCTATGGTCTTCCGCACCCAGACGAGATGAGCCGCCCAGCTTCGGAAGCGCGGATCCAGCGATTGCCACGATTTGCGCTGCGGTGATGCCCAGCGATCGACAATCGAGCTGATCCAGTGGTCCTCGGTGATCATCAGGTCGCGCGAATTCATGTCGGCGCGTTGCGGATTTGTTGATTCCCTCATCATCTGACTGCCCATCTGACTGCTCGCGCTGTTGGGCATAACAGCCAGCACACTCGCCAAGGCCAGAAGAGGTTTGGAGATCGAGTGATTCATCGCATTGCGCGCGGTAGCGGGGTCATTGTAGCGCAACGTTGATACCGGGGTCTCCAGCCTGCGGACATCCGAATGGCATGCTGCGCTGCGGCGTCTTTACCCTTTTCCAACCACCCTATGCCGTGATCTCAACACGATTTCCATCCGGGTCGAGCACCACGCTCTCGTAATACCCGTCCCCCGTGCGGCGGGGACCATCAACGATGGCGAACCCGTCGTTACCAAGCTTGCTCGTCAATTCGTCAACACGTTGCTGCGAACCCACCGAAATAGCGATATGCGTGAGGCCCATGCGCTGCGCGCCCGGATCTATCGCCACCGGCGACAGCGACGAGGTCATCATCACCTCGACGCGCGCACCTTCCGAGAAGCTAAGAAAGCACGACGTGAAACCTTTCGTCGGATTCACGTACTCGGCTCCGGCGACCGCGCCGAAATATGCGGTGTAGAACTGCTTACAGCGTTGCAAATCAGTCGTCCACAGGGCCACGTGCTCTATCCGCATACGCTGAGGTCCGCAGCAAGCATTTGGTTCAGTGCGTGACGGGACTTGCCCCGTGAGTGAAAGCCCAATCGAATGCCCGGCTGATCAATCCGCCCCCGAGGCTGGCGCCGGTGATGCCATCGAGGCCGAAGTCCGTGCCCTTCACGATGGCCTGCGACGCGAGCTGGCCGCTGCGGATTGCGGGCCCGATGCCCTCGCACATATCACGCGTGGCCAGGCCTGCCGCATCGCCGGTTAAAAATGCGTTATCGATGCGCGCGACTTCGAGCGGTCCCCGAACATAGTAGCTGTAGCCGGTCGGATCGCTCGGCATTCGGATCCCAAACTGACGCTCCAATTTGGACGCAAGATACTGCCAGTGTTCCCTTATGTTCTCGCCGCGCTGCTTGAGACGCGTCGCCATGGCGCCCACCCCGACGTTCAGCCAGCCGGATGCCTTGGGTACGTACCAACTATATCCCGGTAGTCCGTGCTCGAAAAACCACAAGTGGCAATCCGGATCCTGCCAGTCATAGGGAAATTCTAGTTCCAGCGTCACGGTCTGCAGGGCGCGAGCCCGGGGCACAACACCGTCGAACAGTGCCCGGCGCACCGGACAGGAGGTGCCGCCGGCGCCGACCAGGTAGCGGCAGCGGAAAGCTCCATCGATGACAAAGTCCTTATCGTCACGATGAATTTCCTTGACGCTGTGCTGCACGACCTCGGCGCCGGAACGTTCGAGCAGCCAGGCGTCGAATTCGAAGCGCCGGATCGAGTGCTGTACACAGGGCACGGGCAGCTTCAGCCCCCGCAAGTGCCACTGCAGCCGCCTGAAACTGAGAAAGCTGTGCGGATAGGCGCTGATCTCCAACTGTAAATCGCTGACCACTTGCGGTGTAATCCAGCCGGCGCACAGCTTGTGCCGCGGGAAGCGCTCCTTGTCGAGCACCACGACATCGGCGCCGGCGGCTCTCAGATGATGGGCAGCAGCGGAGCCGGCGGGGCCGCCGCCGACAACGATGACTTCGACACTACGCATTGCGGCCGCTTACTTTGGATACATGAAATCGCGAGTGAGCGGCAGCGCATTATTCTTCGCTTTGGTGAATAGCACCTGAAACAGCTGCAGCGTCCCCGTCTCGAACGCTGCGATCGAGCCCGCAAGATACCACCGCCACATGCGCACGAAGAATTCGTCGGCAAACACCTTGCGGACCGACTCGATCGCATTTTCATAGTTTTCGAGCCAGTGGCGCAGCGTCATTGCATAGTGCTGCCGTAGGTTTTCCACATCGAGCACCGACAGGTTGGCTGGCTCGAATATCTGCATCATCTGACCGATCGAGGGCGGCTGAGCTCCCGGAAAGATCCGACGTTCGATCCAAGGATGCAGCGATCCTGGCTGATTGCGGCCAATCGAATGAATCAGTCCGCGGCCGGCGGCAGTCATTGAACGCTGCACCAGCCGTCCCAGTTGCGGATAATTTTCAAGCCCCACGTGCTCGAGCATGCCAACCGACACGAACACCTCGTAACTGCCGCTGATATTGCGGTAATCATCCTCGATGAACTCGACTCGATTCTGCAGCCCCTGCTGCCGCGCCCGGTCCCGCGCATAGGCGATCTGCTCCTTGGAGATATTGAATGCGCGCACCTTGGCGCCGTAGCGGCTGGCGATGTGCAGCGCCAGGCTGCCCCAGCCGCATCCGGCCTCCACCACCGAATCTGCGCTGCTGATCCGCAGCTTGCGGCACACATGGTCCATCTTCGCGACCTGCGCCTGCTCGAGGGTTGCCTGCGCGGTTGGGTAGTAGGCGCAGGTATATGCCATCGTCTCGCCGAGCCACAGCGAGTAGAACTCGTTTCCAAGATCGTAGTGCCGGTGAATATTCTCGCGCGAGCCCGCCAGCGTGTTGCGCCGTGGTCGCTGCAGCTTGCGGATGACTCGACCTGCCATCGAGTCGCCGGTGTCCGACGCCTCGAAAATTCTGTACAACGTGACCAGGAAGTCGACCAGATCACCCTCGACCTCGATCCGGCCGGCACAGTAGGAGTCCGGAAAACGAACCTGCGGGTCCAGTACCACTCCGAGCAGCGTGCGGCGGTCGGCCATACGCACATGGCCGACCGGCTGAACGCCAAGCGGAGCTACGCGCTCACCGCTCCAAAGAAAGTGGAACTCGATGGGCGGATTTCCCAGACTGCTCAGCAGTCGGCGCAACAGACGGGCATCGAGGGAGTCGCCCGCGCGGGCATGCGCGGCCGCAGGGACCGAAGGACTGGCAAACTCCTGCGACATTGTGGGGGCATTCTGCCCGGCATTCGTCAGAGCTTGAGAATCCGCAGATCCGACATTAGCGCTCATATTATTAATTCTCCGTACGGCACTTTCGTACAGGTTAACGAAACAGGCACTGAATGCAAATGGGGTCGGAAACCGTGCCCCGTCAGCGAGCCGGAATACATCACGTAGGAGTATCGCGGACACGCGCTTAGCTGCCACGCGTGGGCGGGCAGCGCCGGAGAGCGGCGGGACATCGCGGAGTCAAGGGTGTGGAGGGGAATTTTCTTAGTTGATAAATATTTATTAAACAATAGGTTGAGTACATTTATTCATGTTTTACGCCACTCATTGGCAGGGTCGATTTTCCCTGCATTCCCGGTTAAGCGTAGCCTTTGTCGATGGCCTTTAAATCCAGCGCGCGCGCTTCCTGAAATGCCCGAACTGCCGGATATCAATGCCTACTTGTGCGCGCTGGAAGCGCGGATCGCGGGCCAGACTCTTGAGCGAGTCCGCTTGTGGAACGCCTTTGTGTTGCGCACCGCGCAGCCGCCCATCATCGATGCTCAAGGACATGCAGTACGCGAGCTGAAGAGAATCGGCAAGCGTGTCGCCATTGGACTCAGCAACGATCTGTGGCTGGTCATTCACCTGATGATTGCCGGGAGGCTGCATTGGCGGCCGCCGGGCGCGAAACTGTCCGGCCGCAACAGCCTTGCGGCGTTCGATTTTCCCGGCGGATCCTTGGTGCTCACCGAAGCGGGCACCAAGCGGCGCGCATCGCTGCACGTGGTCAGCGGCGAATCGGCATTGCGTGCGCTGGATCCCGGGGGTATCGATATTTTCGCGAGCAGCGCCGAGGAATTCCGCGCGGCGTTGACCGCGGAGAATCGAACTCTGAAGCGCGCGCTGACCGATCCGCGCATCTTGAGCGGCATCGGCAACGCATACTCGGATGAAATTCTGCACGCGGCACGACTTTCGCCGATTGCACTTACCCACAAACTCACTGCCGATGAAACGCTGCGTCTGTATTCGGCAACGCGGGCAACGCTTGAAAACTGGATTCAGCGTCTGCGCGCGGAGGCGGAGCGCGGATTTCCGGAAAAAGTTACGGCGTTTCGAGCGGAGATGGCGGTACATGGGCGCTTCGGACAACCATGTCCAACATGCGGTGATGCAATTCAACGCATCCGCTATGCAGACAACGAGACGAACTACTGCGCTCGATGTCAGACCGGCGGCAAATTGCTCGCCGACCGCGCGCTGTCGCGACTGCTCAAAGCCGATTGGCCTCGAACCTTGGATGAGCTTGAAGCGCTCAAAAGACGATGAGTCGATCCGCGCGCAGCAGCGGCCTGTTTACACCCGCCGGGCACTGATCATATGTGTCGTCCGCGGTGCGTCGCCGATTTGAAAGCGGCGCACCGCCCTTTCAACCGCGTCATCCGCCTTCGTCACGCGCTGGTGCTGGCGCATATGGTCGAGCCAGGAGTCCGAAAGAAAGGTTTCGAGGAATCTGCCCTCTTTGGCGGTGTCCTCGTAAATGCCCCAGTCGTAGGCGCCGTCGCGAAGCCGCTCGCGTGCATTGCGACCGATGGCGTGCAGAAATGGCTCGCGGTTCTTGGGATCGATGTGGTATTCGATCGTTACCAGAACCGGTCCCCGGTCCGGCTCGATCGCGTGGAGGGTGACCGGCTCCGGCCACTGCATCGACGGCGAGAAATCGACGTCCGCGCCTGTCTGCAGCTTCCAGCGCCAGGTCAGTGGAATCACGACCATCCCGCCGGCGGCGGCCAGCAGGAGCGCGGCGGGCACGCCGGTTAGGGACGCAAGCCCACCCCAAATCGCGCTGCCGATGGTCAAGGCACCGAACATCACCGTCACATACATCGCCAGTCCGCGCCCCCGCACCCAGTCGGGCAATGCAACCTGCGCCGACACGTTGAGACTGGATACCGCGGCGATCCACGATGCTCCGGCGATGAGGCTCGCGGCAACGGCCGTCCAGGGTTCGCGCGCCAACGCGAACAACACTGTGGCCGCCGCAGTGGCTAACGTGGCGGCGCTGACCAGCCGGTCTGCGCCCAACTTCGCCTTGAGCCGACGCAATATGAATGCACCACCGACGGCCGAGGCGCCGATGGCGCCGAGCAATATCCCGTACAGTTCGGCGCCGCCGGCAATCCGGCTGCGCGCGACCAGCGGCAGCAACGCCCAGTAAGCGCTGGCAAATACGAAGAAACCCGTCGTACGTATCAACGTGGCACTGAGGTGCGTGTTGTATCGCACGTAGCGAATTCCGGCGCGCATGGCGCTGCCGAGACTTTCGGGAGGCAGGCCCGCGGCACTTCTTCTCGGTGCCCGCCACCACACCAGCGCTGCAATGACCCCCGCATTGCTGAACGCGTTGAGCCAGAACGGTGCTGCGATTCCGAAGGCACCCACCAGAGCGCCGCCGAGCGCAGGGCCAATGGCACGGCTTACATTGACGCCCACGCTATTGGCCGCGACTGCCGGAGACAAATCCGATTTCGGCACGAGCTGCGGCACCACAGCTTGCCAGGCAGGCGCCGTGATGGCCGAACCCACGGTCACCATGAAGCTGAGCAACAGCAGGCTCACCGGCGTGATCAGATGCAGCCACACCAGCGCGGCAAACACGGTCGAAGTGACCAGGATGGTGGTCTCGCCGAATATCAAGAAGCGGCGCTGATTGACGATGTCCGTCAGCGCACCGGCGGGAATCGCGAACAAGAACATCGGCAGACTGTTGGCAACCTGCACCATGGAGACGATGAACGGATCCGGATTTAAGCTGGTCATGAGCCAGGCCGACGCAACGCTGTACATCCAGCCGCCGATGTTGGAAACCACCGTCGCAATCCAAATCAATGCAAATACCCGGTG
>DATMKO010000309.1:0-5454 GCA_035571175.1 Steroidobacteraceae bacterium
CTTTGCGGCAACTCAAACAAGCGAGCTTCATCGCTCGCTGCCGCAGTGTGTTCCGCAAGCATGGGGTATCGCCCACCTGCTTCGAACTGGAAGTTACCGAAACCACCTTGATGACCGATCCGAAACGCACCATCGGCCTGCAACGAGCTGTATGCCATGGGCCTGAATCTGGCCATCGACGATTTCGGCACGGGTTACTCGTCGCTGTCGGCCCTGCAGCAGTTTCCCATCGGCACCTTGAAGATCGATCAATCGTTTGTGCGCGATGTCGCCGTGGACTCGAACGACGCAGCCATCGTCCGTACCATCATCGACATGGGCAAGAGTCTCGATCTCGAGGTGATTGCGGAGGGCGTGGAGGAAAGCGAACAACTCGATTTCCTGCGTGCGCACGGCTGCGATTACGCCCAGGGGCGCTTGTTCGGCGATGCCATGGAAGCGGACAAGATGCTCGCCATTCTCGCCAGCCAGGAAGGCGGCCCGGCGCATCACGGCGCTTTGTGCGCGCCGACCGTGCTGCGGCCGATGCGACTGTCTTCCTAAAAAACCTCGATGCTCAGCGCGAGGGATCTCAGCCTGCGGCGCGGCGCGCAGCCGCTCTTCGAGCAGGTCAGCTTTACCGTGTTTCGCGGCGACAAAGTCGGCATCACCGGCGCCAACGGCGCCGGCAAGTCCAGCCTGTTTGCGGCGATTCGCGGCGAGCTGGCCCCGGATCGCGGCGCCATCGAACTGCCTGCGACGCTCAAAGTGGCGCACGTCGAACAAGAGATCGCCGCCAGCGCCAGAGCCGCGATCGAGTTCGTGCTGGACGGCGATTTGGAACTGCGCAGCGTGCAGGCGGCGATACAGGAAGCCGAACGGCGCGGATCGCATCTGGCGCTGGCCGACCATTATGCAACGCTCGAGGCAATCGGCGGCTTCCGCGCCAAGGCTGGTGCCGCGGCCGTCATGCACGGCCTGGGATTCAGGGCGGCCGATCACGAGCGCGCGGTGGCCGATTTTTCCGGCGGCTGGCGCGTGCGGCTGGCGATGTCCCGAGCGCTGTGTTCGCGCGCCGATCTGCTGCTGCTGGATGAGCCCACCAATCATCTCGACCTCGATGCCATCGTCTGGCTGGAGGAATGGCTGACGGGCTACCCGGGCACGCTGCTGATGATTTCGCACGATCGCGAGTTCCTTGATGCCGTCATCGGCCGTGTGCTGCATATCGAGAATCGAACCATCCGCGCCTACGCCGGCAACTACTCGCAGTTCGAGAATGCACGCGCCGAGGAATTGGCATTGCAATCAGCGCTCCACGCCCGCCAGGTGCGGCGTATCGCGCAAATCACGACCTTCGTGAATCGCTTTCGGGCGTCGGCCACGAAGTCGCGCCAGGCGCAGAGCCGCCTGAAGATGCTCGAGCGGATGGAGCGCATCGTTCCGGCACATGTCGACAGTCCGTTTGAATTCGAATTCGCCGCGCCACTGAAGACGCCGCGGCCGCTTCTGACCATCGAAAGCGCCGCCTGCGGCTACGCCGGCGTGCAGATCGTCGGCGGCATCGATGTATCGATCAGCCCGAAAGATCGAATCGCGCTGCTCGGACCAAACGGCGCCGGCAAATCGACCTTGACAAAACTACTGGCAGGCGAATCGGCGCCGCTGTCGGGAAAGCGCACGGCAGCTCCGGATCTCGCCGTCGGCTACTTCGCACAGCATCAGCTGGAGCAGCTGCGGGCCGATTGCGACGCATTCTGGCATCTGCGCAATCTCGGCGGCCCGGAATTCGCCGCCGGCGACGAGCAGAAAGTGCGCGATCATTTAGGGAGCTTCGGGTTTCAAGGCGACCGTGCCTTCGACACGATAAACCGGTTTTCCGGCGGCGAGAAAGCCCGTCTGACCCTCGCCTTGATGGTGGCGCGGCGGCCCAACCTGTTGCTGCTCGACGAACCCACCAACCACCTCGATATCGAGATGCGGCAGGCGCTTACCGTTGCGCTGCAGGGCTTTGACGGCGGTTTGGTGGTGGTTTCGCACGATCGTCATCTCATCAAATCGGTGGCCGACACGCTGTGGCTGGTCGCCGACGGACGCTTGCAGCCCTTCGAGGGAGACCTGGATGACTATCAGCTGTGGCTGCGTTCACGCGCCAAATCGCGGCCCGACTCGCGGAAGCAGGCCGCAGCCAAGAAGGCGGCGGCCGCGGCGCGGCCCGCCCACAGCGCCGACGCCCCCAACACAGCCACTCGCCGCGATCCTTTGAGCCGGCTGCGGCAGCGGCTCGACAAGGTCGAAGCAAGCATTGCCGCAATAGCGGAAGAGCGCCGGCTGCTGGATGCCGAACTTGCGGCAAATCCGCTGCACGACACGCTCAAGAAGCGGCTCGCGAATCTGGCAAGGGACGCCGCCTACCTCGAAGCTCAGTGGATGGAGATTGGTACCGCAATCGAAGCCGCGGAATCGTAATCCCAAATCATCGAGCGCCGAGCGCTTGCACCGTGCCGCTGATGATTTCGGCGAGCGCCTGGTCAGCCGCGCGGTTGTAGCCATCGACGATGGCGCTCATGCGGTTGTCGGTTGCGGCCACCTGCGCATTCGCGTCGAAAACCGCCAGCATGTGCCGGTCGGCTGAGGTGCCGACGCGGGCCAGAAAATGCACGTGCACCACGGGCGGCGCGGCGGCGGCGGAATATTCCGCTTGAAAATCCGCGACCTCGATCTCCAGCCAATAATTGCCGGCGAAAACCGACGCTTCGACGCTGACGTTGCGCAGGTTGGCGGTTGCATGAAATTGCTGCACGACGAGCTGTTGAATCACTTCATCGAGAGGTCCGCTCCAGCGCGCATCGGCGAAATATTCCAAACGCCGATCCGGATACAGCGCGGCGATCCGATCCGTGTCGAGCCCGGCGCGCACGCGCGGCCGGACCACGGCAAGATCGACGGGAATCCTGGGCGCAGCGGCGGCGGCCGGAGTCACGGCCGACGCCGACAAGAGATACAACGCCGGCGGGGCCGCTTTGGTCTGGAAAAAGCTTCCCCCGCATCCCGTCAGTGCGAATGTCAGCAGCAGCATCTGCGCAGCTTTCCGGCTCATCGCGGAACCTGAACGCCGCGGTAGGCGGACTCGTAGATCAGCTGCGAGGGATTTTGCTTCAGGCTGCGCGACAGATCGCGGAAATCCCGTGCCGCCTGGCGGCTCTCGCGCAGCAGCTGCTCGAATTCCGGCAGGCTTTGCTGGGCGAAATTCGTCAACCCAGGCTCATTCGCCGCCACGAAACGGTCCAATCGCTGCGTGGTTTTCGCGAGATTCTCGGACACTTGGCGGGCATTGGCGATCGCCGCTTCGATATCCGGTGCCGAGTGACTAATGACCCCGCGTAGTTCGGCTGCCGCTCCCTGTACTTCCTGCGTGGTGCGGCGCAGGTCCGCCACCAGTCCTTCCGCTTCTCTAATGGTGTTGGGGAGCGGCTCGCTTGCGCGCCGGGCGTTTTCGAGTATGGTCTTGAGCGCGCGTGCATTCTCATCGCTGAACACCTGATTGAAGCGATCCGCCAGATCCACCAGGTGCGTGGTCAATGCCGGCAAATTGCTCAACAGAACGTCGAAATCGGAAGGCGCCGAACGAATGACGGGGTAGCGCTGGCCCTGCTCCAGCACGCCGGTCGACACCGCGTTCGGATCCTGCTTCAGATCGATGAACAGCAGTCCGGTGATCCCCTGCAGGCTCAAGGAGGCCCGCGTGCGATCATCGATGGGTGCGCTCGAGTCGATGTCGGCGATCACCTCGACGCGCTTGGGCTGCTTGGGATCGAGCATGATGCGCACCACCTTGCCCACGTCGACTCCCAGGTAGCGCACCGAGCTGCCCGGGCTGATGCCGTTGACCGATCCTTGAAAGTAGATCTCGTAGCGCTGATAAGCGCGCTTGTCCTGCTGATTGGTGTACCAAAATACGAACGAAACAGCCATGGCGATCACCAACAGCACAAAGGCTCCGACCGCCACGTAATTCGGATCTCTATCCATGGTTTTCCTTCTCAGCGGCCCGCGCCCGGGCTCCGTGGAAATAACTATGGATCCACGGATGCGGATTCTCAAGCATGCCGTCCAGGGTATCCGAGATCATGTGCTTGTCGACGATCACACCGACGCGGGTGCAGGTTGCAAACAAGGTGTCCAGATCGTGCGTGATCATGACCACCGTGAGCCGCAGCTGCGCATGGAGGTACAACAGTAGCTCATCGAAGGCGGCGGCGGAAATCGGATCGAGGCCTGATGTCGGCTCGTCGAGAAACAGAAGCTTGGGCTCGAGCGCGAGGGCGCGGGCCAATGCCGCGCGCTTGATCATGCCGCCGGACAGCTGCGAGGGAAATTTGGCGCCCGCTTCCGGCTCCAGTCCCACCAAAGCCAGATTCAGCTGCGCCAGTTCATCCAGGGTGTTCTCGGACAGCGAGTAATGCTCGCGCAGCGGCAATTGCACGTTCTGGGCAACGGTCAGGGAGCTGATGAGCGCGCCATTCTGGAATGTCACGCCGTAACTCTGCACCAGGCTGCTGCGATCGGCCGCCGCCAGGGTTTCGACGTCGCGGCCGTACAGCTCCACGGTGCCCGCATCCGGGTGGCGCAGCCCCAGTATGGAGCGCAGCAGCACCGACTTGCCGGTCCCCGAGCCGCCCACCACGCCGAATATTTCGTTTTGCCGCACTTCCATGTCGAGTCCGTCGTGGACCACTTGCGAACCGAAGCGGTTGCCAAGGCTGCGCACTCGAATTACCGGGTCGACGCTACGGTCCAGCATCTAAAAATTGATCTTCTGGAACAGGACCGCGAACGACGCATCGGCGAGTATCACCATGAAAATCGATTGCACCACCGCCACCGTGGTCAGGCGGCCGAGCTCGCGCGCCGAGTCGCGCACCTGCATGCCGCGGTAGGTGCCCACCATGGCAATCAGAGCTGCGAACACCGGCGCCTTGATCAAACCGGACCAAAATGTCGTGGACGAAAGCGACTCGCGCAGGCGATAGGTGAACTGCGGCAACGGGATATTCAGGTCGATAAGCGACAGAAGACCGCCGCCAGCCAGGCCCATGGCATCGGCGATCACCGTGAGCAGTGGCAGCACGATGATGAGCGCCAGCACCCTTGGTACAACCAGCATCTCGACGGGATTCATGCCCATGGCGCGCAACGCGTCGGTTTCCTCGTTCAGCTGCATGACGCCGATCTCGGCCGCAAACGCGCTGCCGGAGCGGCCGGCGACGATGATCGCCGTCAGCAATACTCCCATCTCGCGCAACACCGCGATCGTCACCAGATCGACGACGAAGATATCGGCCCCGAAGCGCGACAATTGCTGCGCGCCGATATATGCCACGATCACACTGATCAGAAACGCAATCAGCGAGACGATGGGGATGGCGGTGACGCCGGTTTCGTAGATATGCCGCGCCAACGACGAGATCCGCA
>DATMKO010000310.1:0-7839 GCA_035571175.1 Steroidobacteraceae bacterium
TTAAGGCGCGCACGTTGCGCCGACAGACCTGCAATGCGGCCGCGGAGATATCGACGGCATCCACCAGCGCGCGCGGAAAGGCCCGCGCGCAGGCCAGGGCGATTGCACCGGAACCCGTGCCGATATCCAGGATCCGGCGTACGCGCGCAGGCTCGATCCAGGGCTGAAATTGCCGCAGTGTGAGTTCTGCAATCGGCGAGCGCGGCACCAGCACGCGCTCATCCACGTACAGCTCAAGGCCTGCAAAGAACGCACGATGGGTAAGATACGCCAGCGGTATGCGTTCGCTGACTCGGCGGCGCAAGAGTCCCTCGATGCGCTTCAGCTGCCGCGCGCTGAGCGCATGGTCGTAGGCGCCGGCGCCCAGTTCATGCGCGAGCCCGGCGACGAAGAACACCAGTTCGGCGGCTTCGTCGCGCGCATTGTCCGTGCCATGACCGAAATGGACGCGCGCAGCGCGCAGCGCGCGCGCGCAATGCTCGATGGCGGCGCCAACGCTGCGCGCACCGACGGTTTTGACTCCTGTGTGGGATAATCGGGGCATGACGGCTCGTTTGAAAATACTGTCCTTGCTATTCGTCGGCGTTGCCGCCGCCGGCGGGTTTGCCGCTGCGCTGCTGTGGACGCAGCGCCAGCCGGTGATGGAATTGGCTACCGGCACTTTGCTCACGCCCAGCCAGGCGCTGCCTGATTTTAGCTTGATCGACAGCCAGGGTCGCAGCTTTGGGCCGGTGAACCTACGCGGTCATTGGTCCTTGCTGTTCTTCGGCTATACCAATTGTCCGGATTTCTGTCCGGCCACGCTCGCCACTCTGGCGGCGCTGCAGAAGCGGCTGCGCGCGGATCATGCCACGCTTCCCCAGGTCATCTTCGTGTCGGTTGACGCCAAGCGTGACACGCCGGAACAATTGGCCAAGTACGTGCCCTACTTCGATCCGGAATTCATCGGGCTCACCGCGGTTGATCAGCCGGCGATTGAGGCCATCGCCAAGCAGTGGGGTGTTCCCGTGATGCTGCAACCCGCTAAAAACGGCAGCTACACGGTGGATCATTCAAGTGCGATTTTCGTCCTCGACCCTGCGGGCCGTCGGGTCGCTATCTTAAGCGGTCCATTCACGGTCAGTGCATTACAGAGTGATTTGCGGCGCATCGTGACCGGCCGCGCATGAACTTCAGCCGGTTGTTCGTCTGGCTGCAATACCTGACCCCGCAGCATGCGCTGTCGCGCTTGGTGCTGCGCGCCACTCGAATCCGCCGGCAGTGGTTCAAGAATTGGCTGGTGCGCGGCTTTCTCAAGCTCTATACGGTCGACATGACCGAAGCCGCAGAGTCCGACCCGCTCCGTTATGGCTGCTTCAATGAGTTCTTCACCCGGGCACTCAGGGCCGATGCGCGTCCCATTGCACCGGACCCGCAGACAATCGCCTGCCCCGCTGACGGCGTTATCAGCGAGGCGGGCAGCATCGCCGGCGATACCCTGCTGCAGGCGAAAGGACGCGGCTACACCTTGAGGGAATTGCTGGCCGCGCGGCCTTGGGCGAGCCGATTCGAAGGCGGCTCGTTTGCGACCATCTACCTCGCGCCATTCAATTACCACCGCGTGCACCTGCCGCTGCGCGGGCAGCTCAAGGAGACGGTTTATGTTCCGGGCCGCCTGTTCAGCGTCAATGCCGTGACTGCATCGCTTGTGCCGAAGCTGTTCGCGCGCAACGAACGTGTGTTGACCTTGTTCGACACGGATCACGGCGAATTTGCTTTGATCCTGGTCGGAGCCTTGAATGTCGGCAGCATCGCCACGGTGTGGAGCGGCGACATCACGCCGGCCGCGAAGCGCGTGGTCACGGTGCTGCCGCCGCAGCAAATCGCGCTGGAAAAAGGCGCGGAGCTCGGCCGCTTCAACATGGGCTCGACCGTGATCATCTTGTTCCAAGCGCAGCGCGCTCGCTGGCATTCCGGCGTGAGCGCGGGGGCGACTGTTCGGCTCGGTCAAGCCTTGGGCACTCTCCAATGAGGTGGCGGCCGACGGCGACGCATGCGGCTTTGGCGCGGCGCGCCGAAATGCTGCAAGAAACTCGCGCGTTCTTCAGCGAGCGCAACGTGCTCGAAGTCGAGACGCCGATCTTGAGCGCAGCCGCTGTCAGTGACCCGCAGATCGAATCGTTGGCGACCCAGGTTGCGGGCATGCCGGGACTCAAGTTTCTGTGCCCGTCGCCTGAATATGCCATGAAGCGGCTGTTGGCGGCGGGCAGCGGCGACATCTACCAAATCTGCAAGGTGTTTCGCGACGCCGAGCGCGGCCGCTGGCACAACCCCGAGTTCACCATGATCGAGTGGTATCGCTTAGGCGTAGACGATGCGGCGCTGATGGACGAGGTCGAGACCTTGGTACGCGCGTTGCTCGCTCCCGCCCGAAGTCTCGGGCCGGCCGAACGCTTGAGCTATTCGGCCGCCTTGCAGCGCCACGCTGGTGTGGATGCTTTCAGCTCGGACGACCACGAACTGCGCCAGGCGGCGCTGCGCCATGGGATCGTTTGCGATGCCGAGCTCGACCGCGATGCCAAGCTCGATCTTCTCATGGGCCTCATCGTAGGGCCGCGCTTAGGGCGCGAGAGCCCGTGTTTCATCTGCGACTACCCCGCTTCGCAGGCCGCACTGGCGCGTTTGCGGCCGCCTGCACCCGGGCGCGCCGCGGTGGCGGCGCGCTTCGAGCTTTACCTCGACGGTCTGGAACTCGCAAACGGATTTCACGAGCTGGCCAGCGCTTCGGAGCAGCGCGCGCGCTTCGATCGGGACTTAGGCGTGCGCCATGCCCGCGGCCAAGTTCAGCGGCCGCTGGACGACAACTTTCTGGCCGCGCTCGAGACAGGAATGCCGGATTGCGCGGGCGTCGCGCTCGGATTTGACCGTTTGGTGGCGATTGCGCTGGGAGCGGATCGGCTGGCGGAAGCCATGGCATTCACCATCGACAACGCGTGAGCGTCGCCTTGGGGTCGGGCGCTAGCCCTTGCCGCGCGACAAGTACTCGCCGGTGCGCGTATCGATGCGCAGTATTTCACCTTCGTTGATGAACAGCGGCACCCGCACCATGGCTCCGGTTTCCAGCTTGGCCGGTTTCGAGCCTCCGGTGGCCGTATCGCCGCGCACACCCGGGTCGGTCTCGATGACCTTGAGCTCCATGTGCGCCGGCGGTGTGACCTGCAGCGGCACGCCGTTCCACAACGTGACCACGCAAATCGTGCCGTCCTTGAGCCACTGGGCGCCCTCCCCGACCGCCTGTTTGGAGGCGGTGAGTTGCTCGAAGGTATCGGGCACCATGAAGTGGAAGAAGTCGCCGTCGCTGTACAGATACTGCATGTCCGTATCGACCACGTCGGCAGCCTCCACCGTGTCTCCGGACTTCCAGGTACGTTCGATGGTGCGGCCCGTCTTCAGGTTGCGAACCCGGACTCGATTGAACGCCTGCCCTTTGCCGGGTTTGACCATCTCATTCTCGACAATGGCATAAGGATCGCCGTCGATGAGAATCTTAAGGCCAGCCTTGAATTCGTTGGTGCTGTAATTAGCCATCGCAGGCCTCGAGTTGAAGGGCGCGTATCATAGCCGCAACCCGCCGCCGGTTGCCAGTGTTGACGCCTGTCCCAGAAACACCCTAACCCCGGTGTTACACTTTGCGACCGTAAAACGAGGATTTAGCGTAAGTGACCGAACTGGGGGCCGTTCCGATGATCGTCATGACGAGGTCGCAAGACCACGTCGAAGCGATCAACAGCACGCTGCGCAAGGCCGGCCATCCGGTGCATTGCACCTGGCTGCCCGATGCCCGGGACTTGGGCGATGCGCTGACGCAGATCAATCCCGAGATGCTGATCGCGTTTATCGACGAGCTGGGCATCGATCTCGCCTCCCTCATGAAGGTCAAGCAGCAGAATGCGCCGGAGATGCCGGTGCTGATCGCGCGCGACGGCGTCGATGAAGCGGCGATTGCCGAGGCGATGCGCCTCGGCTGTCAGGACGTCGTGACTCTCGGGAATCGCAGCCGCTTGCAGGCGGTCGTGACCCGGGAACTGCGCGCGTTCCGCTTGGAGCGAGCGCTGTCGACGACGCTGTCTTCGGCGCGCGAATATCGCGAGCAGCTGCAGAATTTTCTCGAGGGCTCGGCCGACGCCATCACGCATGTGCAGGAAGGCATCATCGTCGACGCCAATCGCGCCTGGCTCGAACTATTCGGCTACTCCGAAAACGACGCATTGAACGGCACGCCCCTGATGGATTTATTCGAGCAGGAAACCCACCCGGCGCTGAAGGGTGCGCTGGTCGCCTGCCTGCAGGGCAAGTGGAGCGGCCACACCTTGAAGGTGCAGGCGCTGTTGACGGACGGATCGACCTTGCCGCTCGAATTGACGCTGACGCGCGCCGACTTCGAAAACGAACCCGCGGTCCGCATCGCGATAGCGGCGGTGCGCAAGCAGGATCGCGATCTGGAAGTGCAGCTCGCGGACGCGGTGCAGAACGACGCCACCACGCAGTTTCTGCAGCAGCGCTATCTCATAGCCGCCGTGCGCGAACGCGTAATGCAGAGCATGAAGGGCGGCGTGCGCCTGTTTGCCCACCTGAAGCCCGATCGCTTCATCGATATTCAGCACGCCATCGGTGTGCTCGCCAGCGAGGATTTCATGGCGCAGCTCGCGGAACTGCTGCGCTCGCAACTCGCGAACACCGATGTATGCGGCCGATTCGGCGGCAACGGCTTCTTGGTCATGCTGGAGCGCGGAACCGCCAAGGATGTCGAGACCTGGGCCGAGAACGTCGTCAAGCGCGTCAATGAACATGTCTTCGTCAGCGAGGACAAGACCTTGTCGGCCACGGTCACCGTGGGATTGGGGCTGCTGCCCGCCGCCAATGCGGACGTGGCTGCCGCCATTGCCGATGCCGTCAGCGCCACGCGCCGCGGGCGTGAACTCGGCGGCAACCAAATGTACATGGTGGACAAAGCCGACACCGACACACGGGTGCAGGCTTACGACAAAATATGGGTCAAGCATATCAAGAGCGCCCTGATGGAGAATCGATTCCGTCTGGTGCAGCTGCCGATCGCGAGCCTGTTGGGCGAGGACAAGGGCATGTTCGACGTGCTGGTGCGCATGCTGGACGAACAGGGCAATGAGGTGCTGCCGGCCGAGTTCATCGCGGCTGCCGAACGCAATGACCTGATGAAGAACATCGATCGTTGGGTGATCGGTGCGTCGATGTCATTCGCCGCCAACCGCAAGGCCGCATGCATTTTCGTGCGCCTGTCGAAGGACACGCTGCTCGACAAGAGCCTGCTGCCGTGGGTGGAAACGCAGCTGAAATCCCTGAAATTCGAGCCCAAGCGCCTGTGCATGCAGGTGACCGAGGAATACGCCAATCAATATGTGCGGCAGACCAAGGAGCTGGCGGAGCAGCTGCGCAAGCTCGGCTTTCGCTTCGCATTGGAGCATTTCGGCACCGGCCGCGATCCTCTCAAGCTGCTCGCGGACATCGAAATGAATTTCATCAAGGTGGACGGCTCGCTGATGCAGGGACTGTCCACGAATCAGATCCAGCAGCAGCGCGTCAAGGGCCTGGTCGAAGCCGCCAAACGCCGCGGCATCGAAACCGTGGCCGAGCGCGTCGAAGACGCCAACACCATGGCGGTGTTGTGGCAGCTTGGCATCGAGTTCATTCAAGGGTACTTCGTGAATGCGCCCGAGGATGTAACCATGTCGGGCGAGCGCTAGCTCAAGCCTTCGGACGCTGCGGGGCTAGGCCGGCGCGACTTCCAGCCGATCGATCTGCTTGTAAGCGCGCGAGAATCTCTGCCGGCGCTGACCTTTCCGGTCCAGAAATTGTTTGAGTTCCTCGAATTTGAGCTTCATCGGCGCGCTGTTGCCGCTGTAGATCGTCAAAACCTCCCCCGGCGCCACCACGGCCATGGCGACCAGGTACTCGTCGCGCTCGGCGGATTTCTTGCCCGGGATGCCGAACAGATTCTGTCCCTTGCCGGCCGTCATCTCCTCGATCTGCTCCACCGGCAAGGCCAGCACTTCGCCGTCGTTGTTGACGAAAATCGCCAGCGCTTCCCGGTTGCCCAACGGCTGCGCGGGCAGCACCAGCGCGTTCTCCGGCACCTTGAGCACCGACTTGCCCTTCTTGTTGCGCGCATAGATTTCGCGCAAGCGCACGGCAAATCCGTAGCCGGCATCGCTGGCGAGGAGCCATAAATCGTCCGGTTCGCCGATCAGGACCGCCGCAAAGGTGGCGCCGTCGGGCGGATCGACGGTGCCTGAAAGCGGCTCGCCGTAACCGCGCGCGGCGGGCAGCTGGTGTGCATCCAGGCTGTAGGCACGGCCGGTCGAATCGATGAACACCGCCTGCTGCAAATTTCGGCCCTTCGCGGATGCCTGGTATTCATCGCCGCTCTTGTAGCTCAATGCCCGAACGTCGATGTCGTGTCCCTTCGCGGCGCGCACCCAGCCCAGGCGCGACAGAACCACGGTGGTCGGCTCGCTGCTCAATAATTCCGTCTCGGAGATGGCCTGAGCTGCCTCGCGCTCCACCAGACGCGTGCGCCGCTCATCGCCGAACTCCTCCGCGTCGCTGATCAACTCCTCGCGCACCAGTTTGGTGAGCCGCGCCTTGCTCTTGAGGATCTTTTCGAGCTCATCGCGCTCTTCCGCGAGCTTCTTCTGTTCGTCGCGGATTTTCATTTCCTCGAGGCGCGCAAGATGGCGCAGCTTGGTCTCGAGGATGGCCTCGGCTTGCTCGTCGGAGAGCTTGAAGCGCTTGATCAGTTTGGGCTTGGGCTCATCCTCCGTGCGCACGATGCGGATGACTTCATCGAGATTCAAGAACGCAATCAACATGCCGTCGAGGATGTGCAGTCGCGCGCTCAGCTTCGCCAGACGATGATTCAGACGGCGGGTCACCGTCGATTTGCGGAACGTGAGCCACTCCAGCAGCAATTCCTTGAGGCCCATCACGCGCGGACGTCCGTCGAGCGCGATGACATTGAGGTTCACCCGATAGTTGTGCTCGAGATCGGTCGTCGCAAACAGGTGCGCCATGAGCGCCGGGATATCGACGCGGTTGGATTTCGGCACCAGCACCAGGCGCGTTGGGTTCTCGTGGTCCGATTCGTCGCGCAGGTCATCGACCATGGGCAGCTTCTTCTGCTGCATTTGCGCGGCAATCTGCTCGAGTACCTTGCTGCCGGACACCTGAAACGGCAGCGCATCGATCACGATCTCGCCGTCCTCGATTTCATAAGTGGCGCGCGCCTTGAAGCTGCCGGAGCCGCTGTTGTACATCTGCACCAGCTCATCGCGCGGCGAGACGATTTCAGCGCCGGTCGGCAGATCCGGCCCCTTGATGTGCGCCATGATCTTGCGCGTGCTCAATTCCGGATCATCCAACAGCGCCACACAGGCGTTTACCACCTCGCGCAGGTTATGCGGCGGAATGTCGGTCGCCATGCCCACCGCGATGCCCGATCCGCCGTTCAACAAGAGATTCGGCACGCGCGCCGGCAGCATCGTGGGTTCTTCGAGCGAGCCGTCGAAATTCGGCGCCCAGTCCACGGTGTCCGCGTCGAGTTCCTGCAGCAGCAGATCGGCATAGCGCGTGAGCCGCGATTCGGTATAACGCATGGCGGCAAAGGATTTCGGATCGTCGGTCGAGCCCCAGTTGCCCTGCCCGTCGACGATCGGGTACCGATAGGCAAAGTCCTGCGCCATGTGCACCATGGCCTCGTAGCAGGCCGAGTCGCCGTGCGGATGGAACTTGCCGATCACATCGCCGACGGTGCGCGCGGATTTCTTG
>DATMKO010000311.1:0-3856 GCA_035571175.1 Steroidobacteraceae bacterium
ATCGAGGATCTGGGCTTGAACTTTCGCGAAATGGCGCGACTTTTGCTCGGCAAGTATCTTGATCCGGAGATGGGCGCCATCATCGGCGCCTATGAGCGCGCGCGGCAGGGCCTGGGACGCATCATCGGCGCCGCTCTTACCCGCCTATCCCGCGAATGGGGTCCGGCCGAGATTGCAGAGTTTGAACGGCTCGCCGCGGCGACGCACGAGCCGCTGGCAGCCACCGCGTACCGGGTGCTCGCGCGGGTGCTGTCGGCATTGTTCGCGACGCACGGATTTGCATGGGGAACCAAGGAGCTTATCGCGTCGATCGCGACCGACATGGCCTGCAACGACCATGGCAGTGACTGCATCGGCGGCGCGATCGCCCCCTTGCTGCGGCGCGCCGCGGTCGAGGAGGGTTACAGGCTTCTGCCCCGGCAACAGCATCCCGTGGTCATCAATACCAAGGGGCCCTCGGCATCGGGCAAGAGCACTCTGCGGCCGCTGCAGAGACATCTCGCCGGCGTGATCGGAGTTCAGTGGAGCGATTTCGCGCTCATCAGTCCCGACATCTGGCGCAAACAGCTGCTCGACTATGCAACGCTCGGCG
This sequence comes from Steroidobacteraceae bacterium, assembly GCA_035571175.1. GTDB lineage: Bacteria > Pseudomonadota > Gammaproteobacteria > Steroidobacterales > Steroidobacteraceae > Bog-1198. The sequence continues at coordinate 593 of DATMKO010000311.1, forward strand.
CGGCGTACAAGTACGCCGGTGCATTCACCTCGGATGAACTGCAAATCGTCGATCAGAAACTTGATCGGTATATGGCGGGCAAGTTCCAACGCGGCGAGATGTCGCATCTTCTGATCGACCGGTTTCGCTTTGACAGTTTCGCCGGCGGTTCCGAGGAGGAAGGCAGCAATCTGCTGACGCGATTTGGCCAGTCGGTCTACTTGTTCTTCTTGATTACACCGCCGCAGCTGCTGGTCGAGCGCGCGTGGACGCGCGGGCTCGAAGTCGGCCGCTACAAGGCCGTCGACGACACCCTGGCGCACGCCGTCGAGGCGTACTCGGGAATCCCGCACGTGTTCTTCACCTGGGTGCATCGCACCGACAAACGCATCCAATTCGAGTTTCTGGACAATACGGTGCGGCTCGGGGAGCGGCCCCGGACCGTCGCCTTTGGCGACAACGACACATTCAATGTGCTGAACGTCAAAGCAACTCTGGACATCGAGCGATACTCCCGCTTGCATGTCGACGCGGCGAACGCCGATTCCTTGTACACGGATCGCGCGCTGCTCCAACCTGAGCGCAATGTGGCCTTCTTGAAGCGCTGTGTCGCGAGTTTTCGCTGCGTGAACTTCGCCGACCAGGCGAGCGGGCGGATTTATCTGCGCATCGAGTCCGGAAAGCCGGTCGTGACCGATCAGGCGGCACTTGCAGCGGCAGTCTTGGATGCGGACACGTTGGCGGGTATTCGGGCGGTGGCCGCCGACGCGCTTCGCGGCGGCGCGCCGGTTGCGGATCGGGTCGAGTACCTCGACACCGCAGCAGGCCGCGGATTATTGCCTACCCTGGGACAATGGGGGCGACGCCAGGACGTCGCGCCGCCGGACTCCTAGCCGAGAAAGCCGCAGTATCGATCGACGTGCGCGGCGAGGTCGAGGGTGTGCTGGCGGGTGAGCCGTTCCGCCAATTCCGTATCGCGCCGCTCGAGGGCTTCGATGATTTTCAAATGATCGATGATGGAGCGTGCCGCGCGATCGCTTTGCGTAATGGTCGCGCGGCGGATGGCGCGCACATGCAGCAGAAGATTTTTGGTTGCGTCAATGATGGTTTGCGAGCCGCCCAACGCAATCACCGCGGTGTGAAACGCGATATTGGCATCCGAGTATTCGTTCAGATGTTCCGACGGCGGCGAATTCTGAAACTCATCGAACAAGTGACGCAGCTTGGCGATTTCCCCGTCGCTGGCATTGAGAGTCGCAAGCCGGGCCGCCATCGATTCCAGCGCCGCCCACACTTGAATCATTTCAATCATCTCGCGCTTTGATTTGCGAATGATGAAAATGCCGCGGCGCGGCACGGTGCGAATGAAACCTTCCTGTTCCAGCAGCGACAGCGCCTCACGGATCGGTGTGCGGCTGACGCCGAGCGCCGTGGTCAGCTGCCGCTCATCGAGGCGCAGCTCCTGCGTCGGATCGTAGATGTCCGTGTCGGCGATCGCGTTCTTCAGCAGCGCGTAAGCCTGGTCACGCAGGCTGGTAGCGTTCAACGGTGTCAGCGCCAGCGGAGCGGCGGCGGATGTGCGTTGAACCAGCGTCACAATTGAATTCATGAAGACTCTCGTCGTTCGCCGAAGTGGTCAGGCGCTTATGGTGTGCGGCGCTTCGCGCGGTTCGCGCGGCTCCCTAGATATATTACATGGCTGCAGGGTTTTTCCTAATCATTTATATCAAGAGCACGCCGTTAAACAGTCCTATCGTCTTTGCCCGGTGCCAATTCATGTGCGACGGCGTCGTCAAATTCAACAATTTCCCGATAAAGCTCGACCGCAGCGCGGTTTTCGCGCAGCGCCGATCGCGATGTTTACAAGTCCGCGGCGATTGCTTGACGTTGCTTGACACTCTGAAAGTCGTTCATATATGGTATACCACGAAAACCTAGTATGGCTGGCATTGGTTCGAACTTTTTTGTTCGCTCTTTGCCTTTGGGGGTTTGAGGTGTGGACCACTCATAAGCGCTGCTCGATACGCGTGACTCGCACGCGATATGGAGCGTCAAAGAGGCGCGATCACGGAGAACTATTATATGAATACGAATGAGTCTGCAAAATCACCGTTTGCGAATCCATGGCTGCAATTGATCATCGGGGTCATTTGCATGGCTTCGGTGGCGAATCTCCAGTATGGCTGGACGTTGTTCGTCAATCCGATCGATGCCAAGTATCACTGGGGCCGGGCTGCGATTCAGGTTGCCTTCACCCTGTTTGTGCTGGTGGAGACCTGGCTCATCCCCATTGAAGGATACATGGTCGATCGCTTCGGCCCGAAGTGGGTGGTGTTGAGCGGCGGAATAATGGTGGGTTGTGCGTGGGCACTCAACTCCGTCGCGAGTTCCTTGCCGGTTTTGTACTTTGCGGCGGCACTCGGCGGCATTGGCACCGGTTGCGTCTACGGCACCTGTGTCGGCAACGCGCTCAAATGGTTTCCAGGCCGGCGCGGTCTTGCGGCCGGCATCACCGCGTCGGGATTCGGCGCCGGTGCGGCGCTCACGATCGTGCCGATCAAGAGCATGATCGAGGGGGCGGGCTACGAACACGCCTTCATGGTTTTCGGTCTCATTCAGGGCGGCATCGTGTTCGTGTTGGCGTGGCTGCTGCTGGTTCCACCGCCGCAAGTCGCAAACCTGGTCGTGAAACCCAGTCAGACAGCACATGGCTATACGCCCATGGAAGTCTTGAAAAGCCCGGTATTTTACGTGATGTACCTGATGTTCTGGCTGATCGCGTCCGGCGGCCTCACCATGGCGGCATCGATGGCGCCGATCGCGGATGATCTGAAAATCAGCAAGATTCCGGTATCGCTGTTTGGGATGATCATGCCGGCGCTGGGGTTCGCGCTGTTTTTGAACAGGATTTTCGACGGTGTGGGGCGGCCGTTCTTCGGCTGGCTCTCCGATCATATCGGTCGGGAGCACACCATGGCGCTGGCTTTCCTGTTGGGCGCCGCGGCGCTGTTCACCTTGAGCCGAACCGGGCCGAATCCGGTGGTATTCGTGCTTGTGACCGCGCTGTATTTCGGTGTGTACGGCGAGATTTTCAGCCTGTTTCCCGCAACCCAGGGCGATACCTTCGGCTCCAAGTTTGCGGCCGCCAATGCCGGCATGCTGTACACCGCCAAGGGCGCCGGCTCTTTGATGGTTCCGATCGCCGCCATCATCGCCAAAGCCAATGGCTGGGGCGCGGTATTTACCCTGGCGATGTGCTTCAACATAGCAGCGGCTCTGCTCGCG
>DATMKO010000312.1:0-8594 GCA_035571175.1 Steroidobacteraceae bacterium
GGATATCTGGCGAGTTTCACGCAATTGTGCGCCCGCACCGGTCTTGAGTTCGACGAGTTCCTCGAGGTCAACTCGAGCGCCGAACTGCATCACTTCATCGGCAAGGAGATTTTGTATTTTCATACGCTTTTCTGGCCGGCGGTGCTGCAGGCCTCGGCGATGCGGCGCCCGACCGCGGTACACGCGCATGGATTCCTCACCATCAACGGCCAGAAGATGTCGAAATCGCGCGGCACGTTCATCACCGCACGCCGCTACCTGGATCATCTATCGCCGGAGTACTTGCGCTATTACTTCGCCGCCAAGTTGGGTCCGGGTATCGACGATATCGACATGAACCTGGATGAATTCACCACACGCTTGAATTCGGAAATCGTCGGCAAGCTGGTCAATATTGCCAGCCGCTGCGCCGGTTTCATCACCAAGACCTCCGGCGGGAGGCTGGCGCACAGCCTGGCTGATGGCGAGCTGTATGCGGCGTTTATCGCCGCCGGTGATGCGATTGCGGCGGCGTACGAGACGCGCGACACGGCGAGTGCGATACGCGAGATCATGGCGCTTGCCGACCGCGCCAATCAATTCGTGGACTCACGCAAGCCCTGGTTGCTTGCGAAGGATCCGCGCAACAGCGCCGAAGTGCAGAGCGTTTGCACACAAGGCTTGAATCTTTTCAGAGTGCTGATGATCTATCTGCAGCCGGTATTGCCGGATATGGCGGCCAAGGCGCGTCGATTCTTTCAGGAACCGGCGTGGACCTGGGCGCACGCGGCAGCACCGTTGCTTGCCACGGCAATCGTTCCGTATGAGCCGCTGGCGGTGCGACTCGACCCAAAGGTCGTGGCACGCCTGGTCGAACTGGAAGACGCGACGCCCCCGGCACCGACCGCGGCGCTGGACGGCGCATCGGATACGGCAACCATAGCGGCGGCGGCCGCGGTCGAAGGTAATTTGATATCAATCGATGATTTTCTGCGCGTCGATTTGCGTGTGGCCAAGGTACTGCGCGCCGAGCTGGTTGCCGGCGCCGACAAACTGTTGAAGCTGCAATTGGACCTGGGTGAACTGGGGAGTCGCGAAATCCTTGCCGGCATTCGCGCCGCGTACGACCCTGAATCCTTGGCCGGCAGGCTGATCGTCGTGGTCGCGAATCTGGAGCCGCGCAAAATGCGCTTCGGCACTTCGGAGGGAATGATGTTGGCCGCTGGGCCGGGCGGCAAGGACATTTTCGTGCTGTCGCCGGACTCAGGAGCTGCGCCGGGGATGCGCATCAAATGACATGAGCCACGATATCGCGCCTGACATCGTGGCGCGCATCGACGCGTTGCTTCCGCAGACCCAATGCACGCGCTGCGGTTACCCCGGCTGTGCCCCCTACGCCGCTGCGATCGCGGGCGGCCAGGCTGAGATCAACCAATGCCCGCCGGGCGGCAAGGCGACCATTCAGGCCTTGGCGCAGCTGCTGAATCGGCCGGTGCTGCCGCTGAACCCTGTTCACGGCGTCGAACTACCGCCGCTCGTCGCCTGGATCGACGAAGCGCGCTGCATCGGCTGCGCTCGGTGCCTTGCGCCCTGCCCGGTCGACGCCATTGTCGGCGCGCAAAAATACCTGCATACGGTGCTCATCGAGCGCTGTACCGGGTGCGAGCTATGCCTGCCGCCTTGCCCGGTCGATTGCATCGAGATGCACCCGGCCGCGCCGCCCGCCGCGGAACAAGCGGCGCTGAATCGCGAGCGGTTTGCGGCGCACAGCGCGCGCTTGTTGAACCGAGCCGCCGAGCGGCAACGGGAGCTCGACGCGAAAAAGGCCACCGCTCGCCGCCAGGCAGTGCCGTGAACGCGCAAACGCGCTACGAAATTTTCTCGCGGCTTCGCAAGCTGAACCCGCAGCCGCGCACCGAATTGACCTACAAGACTCCATTCGAGCTTCTGGTCGCGGTGATCCTTTCGGCACAGGCGACCGACAAGAGCGTGAACAAAGCGACGGCCGAATTGTTCCGCGTCGCCAGCACTCCGGCCGCGATATTGGCCTTGGGGGTCGCGGGACTCTCGGCATACATCAAGTCCATCGGACTCTACAACGGCAAGGCCAAGAACATCATCGCAACCTGCCGTATGTTGCTCGAGCGGCACGGCGGCGAGGTGCCGAAGACGCGCGAAGCCTTGGAAGAGCTGCCGGGCGTCGGACGCAAGACGGCAAATGTGATTTTGAACACCGCCTTCGGGCAGGCCACCCTTGCCGTGGACACCCACATATTTCGAGTCGCCAATCGCACCGGACTTGCGCGCGGCAAAACCGTGCGCGCAGTCGAGGAAAAGCTTCTGAAGCTTGTGCCGCGCGAATTCCTCCGCGACGCCCACCACTGGTTGATTTTGCACGGCCGCTATGTCTGCAAGGCCCGTAGTCCCGCGTGCCCGACCTGTGCGATCGTGGATCTGTGCGAATATCGTCGCAAGACCAAGAGATAACGCGTGTTTGACGGCTACACCCGCGAGCAACTAAGGCGGTCCTATGCAGAAGCCTGGACCAAACATCTGGTGGGTGTGCCGCTTACCGCGCTGCAGGCGGAGATCATCGATGTCATCAGCGCGCATCCTGAATATCAGGGCGTCGTAGGCGATGTGGACACCGCACTGTCCTTCGAGCCAGGCAGCTCCGGGGTCGCGGACAATCCGTTTTTACATATGGGTCTGCACCTTGCGGTTCGCGAGCAGTTGTCCATCGACCGGCCGCCGGGAGTCCGCGATTTGCACCGTCAGCTGCAAGCTCGGTATGGAGACTCGCACCGCGCGGAACACGTGCTCATGGAGGCCCTCGGCGAGACATTGTGGCAGGCACAGCGCAGCGGGCTGCCGCCGGACGAGGCGCAATACTTGGCGCTGGCGCGCAACCGCTTGAAGTAGCACCGATCGTCCGGCAAAGGTTAACGAAGCTTCATGCCCGCTTCATCGGGGCGGATGACCGCGGACGCTATCCTAGAAACTGGCGCGTCCGTCGGCGTGTTTTTCGAGGAATCAGCCATGCGTCTTGGATTTGCGGTGAGCGCCCTGGGTCTTTGCCTGTGTGTAATCACCGTTCAGCGGGCGATAACCCAAACGGCAACGCCCGCGGCGGCCACCGCACCGGCTGCCGCCACCACGCCTTCGCAGGCCGCGGGTAGCGCCTCCCCTGCCAACGATGCAGCGGCAAAGCATGCCAAACGTACCGCCTGCCTGAAGGACGCCAAGACCAAGAAGCTGGTGGGCGCCGAGAAGTCGGCGTTTCTGAAGGACTGCATCGCGGCGCCGTAGCGCGCGATCAGAGGGCCCTTGCCGGCGTGGGCGTGATGGTCACCAGGATGTGATCGACACTCGCACCGCTCAATTGCAGGATCAGGGGCTGCATGGCGGTGAAATCGAATTGGACGATTTTATGCGGCGCGCTGCAGCCATGTTGTCCCTGAAAATCCGTTGCGGCCATCAGCGCGCGCTTCGATACCACATCGATCCAGAACTGGGCGTCGATCGCGACCCGGTAGCTGCCGGATTGCGCGATCGTCAATTTCGCCAGACCCGCATAGTCGCCGTCGGCGTGCGTCGTCTTTCCGGGGGCGGCTGCAAAGCGCACTTTGCTTTGCGGCGCGAGCTGCAGCCGGTAGAGCCGATTGGGCATGATGGGGGGTGCGGATTTGACGTCCGTGCCGCCCGGCAGCGCGGCCGCCGGCCCCGCGAACAGCGCTCGCTCCTTGCTCACGTCCCACTTGAAATCCGTGCAGTCGTCGGCGCTGAACGCCTGCGCGCTGAAGCAGCATAGGCCGGCGAGAACAATCGAGGCAGCTGTGGTATGGGTCACGTGAGTCGATCCTAGCGCTTGGGAATGTAAAGGTCTGTCAACGTGCCCTCGAAGGCTTCGGCGGCGAACCCGATCGTTTCCGACAGCGTCGGATGGGCGTGAATGGTCAGCGCAACATCCGAGGCATCCGCACCCATCTCGATCGCCAGCGCCAATTCGGCAACCAAGTCGCCGGCGCTGGTACCGACGACGCCCGCTCCAATCAGACGGTGGGTATCCTTGTCGAACATCATCTTGGTGAAGCCCTCGTCGCGGTTGAGCGAAAGAGCGCGCCCGCTTGCAGCCCAGGGAAACATGCCCTTTCCGAACTGGATGCCCCGCGCCTTCGCATCGCTCTCCGTTACGCCCACCCACGCGACTTCCGGATCCGTATAGGCCACCGATGGAATGCAGCGCGCGTCGAATGAGGACTTGAGTCCGGCAGCCACTTCCGCGGCGACCTTGGCCTCATGCGAGGCTTTGTGCGCCAGCATCGGGGCGCCGACCACGTCGCCGATCGCGAATATGTGCGGCACGTTGCTGCGCATCTGTCTGTCCACCGCAATGATGCCGCGCGGATCCACAGCTACGCCGGCTGCGGCGGCATCGATTGCATTGCCATTGGCGCTGCGGCCGACGGCCACCAACACGTGATCGAAAATCTGCGACTCGGGCGAGTTGGGGCCTGAAAACGCCGCACGCAGCCCCTCCGGCAGCACGTCGAGCTTGGCAACCTTGGTATTCACCAAAATCCGTTCGTAGCGCTTCTCGATCCGCTTCTGCAACGGGCGCACCAGATCGCGATCCGTGCCGGGCATGAGACCATCGGTCAACTCGACCACAGTGACGCGCACGCCGAGCGCGTCGTAGACGCAGGCCAGTTCCAGGCCGATGATGCCGCCGCCGATCACCAGCAGCCGCTTGCAATCGAGCGGCAGTTCCAGCGCCCCACTCGAATCGATGACGCGCGGATCATCCGGCAAGCCCGGCAGCCGCGCTGCCTCGGACCCGGCCGCGATGATGCATTGCTTGAATTCCACCCGGCGCGCGCTGTTTGCGCCCTTCACCTCAAGCGCATGCGGCCCGGTAAATTTGGCTTCGCCCTGAATGACTTCCACTCTGCGCTGCTTCGCCAGCAACGAAAGCCCGTTGGTCAATCTCGTGACCACTTTATTTTTCCAGGCGCGCAGGCGGTCGCGGTCGATTTGCGGCGGCCCGAATACGATGCCGCAAGCGGACATATCGGCGGCATCTTCGATCACCTTGGCCGCATGCAACAGCGCTTTCGACGGAATACAGCCGACGTTGAGGCACACGCCGCCCAGCACCGGCCAGCGTTCGATCAATGCCACCTTGAGGCCCAGATCCGCGGCGCGGAATGCCGCGGTGTAGCCGCCGATACCTGCGCCCAACACCACCAGATCAATGGCGCCCGGCGGCGCGGCGCTCGCGTCGCTGCCCGCGCTCTGGGTGCTCTTCTTGGGCGCGGCGGCGGCGGCAGCGTCGCCGCGGGCGGAGCGCGCGGCGGGTGCGGCGGTTCCGTCGGTCGCCTTGCCGGCGCTGGGTTTCGGCGGCGGCGCTGCGGCCTCGTCCGCGACTTGCACCGTGGCTATCAACGAGCCCGCCGATACGGCATCGCCCTTCTTGATGGCGATCGAATTGATCACGCCCTGAACCGGCGATGGCACGTCCATGGAGGCCTTTTCGGATTCCAGCGTTATCAGCGGATCCTCGACCCGGACTTTGCTGCCCTTCTGCACCAGCACATCAACAACGCTGACATCCTTGGCATCGCCAATATCCGGAACCCGCACTTCGACCGTGCTCATAACAACGCCTTCACATCGCTCAAGGTCTTGGCGAGAAATACCACGAAGCGAGCCGCGTCGGCGCCATCGATCACCCGATGATCGTAGGACAGCGACAGCGGCAGCATCAGTCGCGGCACGAATGCACCGCGCTCATAAACGGGTTTCTGCGCAGAGCGCGATACCCCCAGAATCGCCACTTCCGGCGCATTGATGATGGGCGTGAAGGAGGTGCCGCCGATGCCGCCCAAGCTCGAGATCGTAAATGTTCCACCCTGCATTTCGGTTGCCTTGAGCTTCCCGGTGCGCGCTTTCTCCGACATGGACGCCAGCGCGCGCGCAACGTCATAGAGACTCAAGCGGTCCGCGTTCGGAATCACGGGCACCACCAGACCATTGGGAGTGTCGGCCGCAAAACCGATGTTGAAGTACTTCTTGAAAACCAGATTTTCACCACTCGCATCCAGCGAGGAGTTGAAGCGCGGAAATTCCTGCAGCGACAAGACACAGGCCCTGACGATGAAGGCCAGCGGCGTAAGTTTCACTCCCTCTCGAGATGCCTTGCTCTTCAATGCCGCGCGCGCATCTTCGAGGTCGGTGATATCCGCATCTTCATGCTGAGTCACATGCGGCAAATTGATCCAGCTGGCCTGCAGGCGCGCGCCGGAAATCTTCTGTATGCGCGACAGCGGTTTGACTTCCACCGCTCCGAACTGCGCGAAGTCCACCACCGGCACTTTCGGCAATGCCGTAGCCGGTGCCGCGGTTCGCGCCGCGCTCAGCAGACCTTTCACGTAGCTCTTGATGTCATCGTGCGTAATGCGGGCCTTGATGCCGGTGCCTTTGACGTGGCCCAAGTCCGTGCCGAGCTCGCGGGCAAATTTGCGCACCGATGGACTTGCATGGGCCTTGGAAAAAGCCTGTTCATCGATGACAGCGGCGGCGCGCGGCGCGGTTATCGCGGTCGCTCCGGTAGTGGCCGCGGTCTGCACGGCGGCAGCGGCCGGCGCCGGCGCCGGCTCCTTGTCCGCGGGGGGCGGAGCCGCGGAGGTTGATTTTTTCGCATCGGCCGGCGCCGCGGCGGCGGCAGCCTTAGGATCAGCCGGCGCGCCCGCCGCCGCCGGCTCGAGCAGCAGGATCAACGCGCCCTCGGAGACCTTATCGCCTTTCTTGATCCTGACCTGGGTGATTTTGCCGGCCGCGGGAGCCGGCACGTCCATTGCCGCCTTTTCTGTTTCCAGCGTGATCAAGGGTGTTTCCTTATCGATCTGCTGGCCGTCCTTTACCAGCACGTCGATCACATCGACGTCCTTGAAACCGCCGATGTCCGGAACCAGCACTTGGATTGGGGTAGCCACGTCGGCTAGACCGACACCGGATTGGATTTTTCCGGATCGATGCCGAAGGTCTGCATGGCCATCAGCACCGTTTGCGTGTCAATCTTGGCTTCATCGGCCAGCGCCTTGAGCGCGGCGACCACCACGTAGTGCCGGTCGACCTCGAAAAACCGCCGCAGCTCCGCGCGCGAATCGCTGCGTCCGAAGCCATCCGTTCCGAGCACCGTGTAGCGCCCCGGTACCCATTGGCGAATTTGATCGGCCACCGTCTTCATGTAATCGGTCGCGGCGATGAACGGACCTTCGCGATCCGCCAACGCTTGTTGGATGTAGTTCTGCTGGCGCGCTTCGGTTGCATGCAGCATATTGCGGCGTTCGATCGCGAGCGCGTTCTTGCGCAGCTCACTGAAGCTCGTCACCGAGTACACATCGGCCGGCACGCCGTAGTTCTTTTCCAAAAGTTCCGCGGCCGCCAGCACTTCACGCAGAATAGTGCCCGAACCAAACAACGTCACGCGCACCTTGCCGCGGCCGCCTATTTGCAGCAGATACATGCCGTTGAGAATCCCCTGTGCGACGCCAGCCGGCATCGCCGGATGCGGGTAGTTCTCGTTCATGCAGGTGATGTAATAGAAAATGCTTTCCTGGTCTTGATACATGCGGCGCAGACCATCCTGCACGATCACGGCCAATTCATAGGCATAGGCCGGATCGTAGGCGACGCAATTCGGCACCGTGGTCGCCACCAGTTGGCTGTGCCCATCCTGGTGCTGCAAGCCCTCGCCGGCGAGCGTGGTGCGGCCGGCCGTGCCGCCCACCAGAAATCCGCGCGAGCGGCTGTCGCCCGCCGCCCAGATGAAATCCCCGACTCGCTGGAACCCGAACATCGAATAGTAGATGTAAAAAGGCACCATGCTGACGCCGTGGTTCGCATATGCGGTCGCCGCGGCGATCCAGGAGCAGCAGCTGCCCGCTTCATTGATGCCCTCCTCGAGAATCTGGCCCTGTTTGTCCTCGCGATAAAACATGAGCTGGTCGGCGTCCTGCGGCGTGTACAGCTGGCCCACCGAGGAATAGATCCCGATCTGCCTGAACATTCCCTCCATGCCGAAGGTTCGCGCCTCGTCGGGGATGATGGGCACGATGTGCTGGCCGATGTTCTTGTCCTTGACCAGGATGGTCAGCATTCGCACCAACGCCATGGTGGTGGAGATCTCGCGCTCACCGGTGCCCTCGAGCAGTGCGTTGAATGCCTCGAGCGGCGGCACCACCAAGGGCGCGGCCACTGAGCTGCGTGCCGGCAAATAGCCGCCAAGCGCAGAGCGGCGTGCGTGCAGGTAGCGCATCTCTTCGCTATCCTCGGCGGGCTTTCTGAAGGTCAGGCCGGCGATTTCCTCGTCGCTGATCGGAATATTGAAGCGGTCACGCACTTCCTTGAGCGCATCGTCGCTGAGTTTCTTCTGTTGATGCGTGGACATGAGGCCTTCGCCAGCCTTGCCCATGCCGAAGCCCTTGACCGTTTTCGCCAAAATCACGGTGGGCGCGCCCTCGTTCGCCACGGCTGATGCGTACGCGGCGTAGACCTTGTGGGCATCATGACCGCCGCGGTTCAAGTGCCAGATCTCCTCATCCGACATATTG
>DATMKO010000313.1:0-2121 GCA_035571175.1 Steroidobacteraceae bacterium
GCAGCAGGAAGCCGGCGATCAGTCCCAGGCCCGGCCAGTAGTGCTGGGGGCTGATGATGCCCAGCGCCAGCAGCGCGCGCCGCAGCCATCCTTCGACCGTATTCACCAGCCACCAAATCACATAGATCGTCAGCGCCAGCGGCAGCACGGTTACCAAACCGCTCATGGTCAGCGTTAAGATCTTGCGCATGGGATTATCATCGCATGAAGACATCCAATCCGCCCATCTGGTAGCCACGCCCAATGACCGATCCCAGTGCCATTGATATCGCGCCTGCGACAGCGGCAGACGTGCCTCTGCTGCTGGCCTTGATCACCGAACTCGCCGACTACGAAAAACTCCGGCATGAAGTGGTTGCGACGCAGGCCTGCATCAGCCAGGCGCTATTCGGGCCGCGGCCGAGCGCCGAAGCCGTCATTGCCCGATTCGGCGGCGAGCCGGCCGGCTTCGCCCTTTACTTCCACAATTTCTCGACGTTTCTCGGCAAGCACGGCCTCTACCTCGAGGATCTTTACGTCCGTCCCGCGTTCCGCGGGCGCGCGATCGGCAAGGCGCTGCTGCGATACCTGGCGGCGCTGGCGTTGCAGCGGGACTGCGGCCGTTTCGAGTGGGCGGTCCTGGACTGGAATCGTCCGGCGCGCGATTTCTACGAAGCGCTGGGGGCGGTTGCGAAATCAGACTGGATCATTCATCGCATCTCCGGGGACGCGCTCGAGCGGCTGGCGGCGCCGCCCTCATGATTGCCGCGGCAGCAGGAATCGCAGACCTTGGAAATTCAACACCACACCGTCGCGCCGGATGAGCTCGATCCTGGGTCCTTCCTGCAACACGGATCCCTCGTGATACTTGCGCATGTTGATGTACACGAAGCGGTCGGCCGGATCGGTAGCGTAGACATGTACGTCGAGGTGCAGTTCAGGTAGTGCCTGCGCGCCCGTGAGGCTGATTTCACTGATGGACGGCAGAATCTCGCCGCTGTCTGCGCCGGCATCCGCGTCCGTCAGCACCGGGTCAGGCCGACGCAAGGCACGTGCGCCGGCGCGCGGCGCGGGCGCACGCAGCGGCGCAACGTAGGACACCGGCGGCCTTGCGGCGGGCGGGGCGCTGTCCGCGGCGGCAGAGCCGGTTGCGGCCGCCAGCGGAATTTCCGGCGCATACACCGGCGCCGAATCCAGCGGACTGAAAGTCGCCGGGTTCTCTGCCGCAACCTGGGCCGCGGGCGCGGCGTTCGCAGGCGCCGCAGGCGTCGAGCGCACGCTGGGGGCGCGGTTTCTCATCAGCATGACCAGCAACACCGCGATGTTGATTGCCAGCAGCAAGCCGAGCAGTAGCGCCCAGACCGGCAAGCGGCCGCGCCGCTGAACGGCACCCGCGTCCATCAAACCCGGCTCGGTTTGCCGTTGCCGTTCGATTTCGGATTTTTTCAGTGCATCGAGAATGAAGGACATGATTGCCTAGCCGCCGCGCGGTGTTTGGGTGAGCAACAAAGGCGAACCCGGTTCGGCCAATGCGGTGTCGAGCACCACTTGGGTTTGCACCCCCGCGATTCCGTCGACATTCAGGCGATGTTCGCGCTGGAAGTTCTGCACGGCGATTGCCAATTCCTCGTCGTAGATGTCATCGTGTTCCGGATCCGACGCCCCGCCTGCCAAGGCGTTGAGGCTGCGTCGCAGCCAGCGTACCTCCTCGCCGTGCATGCCCAGCGACAGCCGCCGGGTGCGTGCGGTCTTTGGCTTCCAGATGACCGTGAAGTCGCCGAACCAATCGGCGGACAGATCCTCGAGCGATACCTTCTCGTGCCGGTCGCCCAGATCCAAAGTGGCAAACCGATCGTCAAGACCCGTGAGCACCACGCGATGCCGCAGGCCCTTATCATCCGTCAGCGTCAAAATCGCGGGCCGGTTCAAGGTCCTGACCTGGGCCCAGGAGCCGCGTTGCTCGAGACAGGCGAGGCCGGCCTTTGCCGCCTGTCCACAGGGATCCCGCTCGTCCGACATCGCCGTGCCCCATAGCGACAGCAAACGCCGGAACGCGGCCACATCGGTGGTGTTGGCAGCATTGGCTTCCAGCAGGGCGTTGACGGGCACCGCAGGAGGGGCCGCCGGCGCGGGCGGCGCCAC
>DATMKO010000314.1:0-3495 GCA_035571175.1 Steroidobacteraceae bacterium
CGGGACTTTCCATCCCGCCACTTTTTTGCGTGCCATTGGACCCGAGCCCTGGAGCGCCGCCTACGTGCAGCCTTCACGGCGGCCCACCGATGGGCGTTATGGCAATAACCCGTTTCGGTTGCAGCACTATTACCAGTTTCAAGTCTGCATCAAACCTTCGCCGGACGATTTTCAGGAACTGTACTTGAATTCGCTCAAAGCACTGGGCTTCGATCTCTTGACGCACGATGTCAGGTTCGTCGAGGACAACTGGGAATCGCCGACCCTGGGCGCGTGGGGTTTGGGCTGGGAAGTCTGGCTCAACGGCATGGAAGTTTCGCAGTTCACCTACTTCCAGCAGGTCGGCGGCCTGGATTGCAGGCCCGTAATGGGCGAGATCACCTATGGCCTGGAACGCTTAGGGATGTACATCCAAGGCAAGGAAAGCATCTTCGACATCGTCTGGACCGACGGCCGTTTCGGCAGCGTGACGTACGGCGATGTGTTTCATCAAAACGAAGTGGAGCAATCCACATACAACTTCGATAAGGCGGATGTTCAGGTGCTGGCGGGACAATTCGACGCGCACGAAACAGCCTGTCAGAAATTGCTGCAGGACAAACTCGTGCTGCCGGCTTACGAGCAGATGGTGAGAGCCTCGCACACCTTCAATTTGCTGGACGCGCGGCATGCGGTTTCCGTGACCGAAAGACAGCGCTTCATTCTTCGGGTGCGCACTCTGGCGCGCGGTGTGGCCGAGGCCTATCGCGACACGCGCGAGGCACTGGGATTCCCTTTGCTCAAGAACGCAGCTCAGCGAGTAGCGTGAATGAGCGCGCCCGATTTGCTGTTTGAAATCTGCACCGAGGAATTGCCGCCGCGCACCTTGCCGGCGTTGTCGCAAGCGCTGACCGAGGGGATAGCGCGCGGTATCGACGCCGCAAATGTGCCGCGTGGCAGGATTCGCGGCTTTGCAACGCCGCGGCGCCTTGCCGTATTGATAGAAAAATTGGCGCAGCATCAGCCGGATCGGCAGGTGGAACGGCGCGGACCGCCGCTCGCGAATAGCTTCGATTCGGAAGGAACGCCCACCGCCGCCGCCATGGCCTTTGCCAAAAGTTGCGGAGTGCCGGTGGCGGAGCTGACCACGCTCACCACCGACAAAGGCGCTTGGCTGCAATTTCGCGGCCTGGAGCGCGGCGCCGCGACTACGGCCTTGCTCGGCGGCATCCTCCAACAAGCAATCACTGCTTTGCCGATTGCCAGGCGCATGCGCTGGGGCGCGCACAGCGCAGAGTTCGTGCGGCCGGTGCACGGCGTGGTGCTGCTCTACGGCGAGTCGGTGGTGCCCGTCGAGATACTGGGCCTGACGGCGGACCGCATCACCAGGGGGCATCGTTTTCATTCGCCCAAACCCATAAGCCTCAAGTCCGCCCGGAACTACGAGAGCCGCCTGCGCAGGGCCAAGGTGATCGTGGACTTCGCAAAGCGCCGCGAGGCGATTCGCGCCGGCGTCGAGGCCGCGGCCGCTGCGGTCGCACCGGGCGCGCGCGCTCGAATTGACGATGCCCTGCTCGACGAAGTGACCGCCCTGGTCGAATGGCCGGTAGCGGTGACGGGACAATTCGAGCAGCGGTTTTTGAATTTGCCGCGCGAGGTCGTCATCGCCACTGTGCAAGACCACCAGCGCTATTTCGCCGTGCAAAATCCCGATGGCACGCTATCCCGCTGGTTCGTGACGGTCAGCAATATCGAGAGCCGGGATCCCTCGCAGGTGCGCGAAGGCAATGAACGCGTGGTCGGGCCGCGCTTGAGCGACGCTGCATTCTTCTGGCAGCAAGATTTGAAGATCAGCTTGAGTCAGCATGCGGCGGCGCTTGCGGGCATGACGTTTCAGGCGAAGCTGGGCAGCTACGCCGACAAGACTGCACGCATCGCAAAGCTTTCGGAGCTGATCGGCAGCCGCATCGGGGCCGGCGCGGACGTCCGGCGCGCAGCGGAGCTGTGCAAGGCCGACTTGATGACGGCCATGGTCGGCGAGTTTCCGGAATTGCAGGGCACGATGGGGCGCTACTATGCCGAGGCGCAGGGCTTGCCTGAAGACCTGGCGCTGGCGATCGAAGAACACTACCGGCCCCGGTATGCCGGCGATGCCATACCGAGCACCAGCACCGGCCAGGCTGTGGCGCTGGCGGACAAGATCGACACACTGGTGGGAATCTTTGCCATCGAGCAGCGGCCGACGGGCGCCAAGGATCCTTTTGGCTTGCGGCGCGCCGCATTGGGCGTACTGCGCATTCTGCTCGAAGCCCGGCTGGATCTGGATTTATTCGAAATTTTGCATGCCGCGGCCGCCGCGCAGCCGGTGCAGCGCGCGGCGCTGGCAATGGAGGTATATGATTTCATTGCCGAACGCCTGCGCGGAATGCTGCTCGAACAACCCGGCACGACCCCGGAAATGTTGGATGCGGTGCTTGCGCTACGCCCGCCGTCGCCGCTCGACGTGGTCGCGCGCTTGGCGGCACTGAAGGAATTTCTGTTGTTGCCCGATGCTGCCGTGCTCGCGGGCATCAACAAACGCATCGCGAATATTTTGAAGAAGACGCAGGTGAACAACGTCGCCGTCGAACTTGCGGGTCTCACCGAAGGGGCGGAGCGCGGACTGCACCATGCGCTCGTCGAGCTTGAGGGGCCTGTACGCGAAGCGACGCTGCAGCGCCGCTATGCGGAAAGCTTGCGGGCGTTGGTGGCGTTGCGGGCGCCGGTGAACGAATTCTTCGATCGTGTCATGGTGATGGACGAGAACATCGGCCGCCGCAACAACCGCCTCGCCTTGCTGCGCGATGTGCAAAGCCTGCTCGGCGGCGTCGCCGATCTCTCGCGCCTGCCGGGTTGACGGGACGCATGCAGCTCATACGGTCGCTGATTTTTACCGCCTACATGATGGTCTCCGCGCTGCTGTTCGGCGCCTTCATGACGCTGTGCTTTTGGGCGCCGTATCGTGCGCATTTCGCGATTGCGCGCAGCTGGGCGCAAATCTGTTTTTGGGTGCTGGATAAAGTGTGCGGACTCGATTTCAGCGTGGAAGGCCGCGAGCATATTCCGGCGGGAAATCACATCGTGATGAGCAATCACACGTCCGCGTGGGAAACCATCGCGCAATTTCTGATTTTTCCGCCGCAGGTCTGGGTGCTGAAGCGCGAACTGCTGTGGATACCGTGCATCGGCTGGGGCCTGAAGCTGCTGCGCCCGATCTCGATCAACCGCAGCGCCGGGCACCGGGCCGTGAACCAGGTGGTCGAACAAGGCAAGGCGCGCCTGGCGGACGGCTTGTGGATCATCATTTTCCCGGAAGGCACGCGGGTGGTCGCAGGCGAGACGCGCAAATTCGGGGTAAGCGGCGCGCTGCTGGCGACTGAGACCGGCAAACTCATCGTTCCCCTGTCGCACAACGCCGGCGAGTTTTGGGTGCGACGGGGCATCGTGAAAAAGCCCGGCACGGTTCGCGTGGTGATC
>DATMKO010000315.1:0-2230 GCA_035571175.1 Steroidobacteraceae bacterium
AATTCACCGGCCTGCCCGCGCGAAATCTGCACGGCGCGCGCTGCGGATGGTGTTCGATTGTGCAGCAATCCGGAGACGGTGCTCCTTGCGCGCGCGATCTGGGTGGGATCGCCATAGGCGACGACCGCGCCGGCGGTCGCCGCCAACACGGCAATGACAAGCAGAATACGGTTCACGGCACGCCTCGCATGGATACCCGCATCAATCGCTCTTCGCAGGGGCCGTCGGTTGAAGCCGCGCCAATCCAGCCTCGGCCATCCGCGCCGGCAATTGCGCCATCACCGTCTGCCGCTCTGCGCTCTCCATGCGGTGCCAGCGCGCGATCTCGGCAAGCGTGCGCCCGCAGCCGAAACAGAGATTGCTTCTGGGGTCGATCATGCAGACTGCGATACACGGCGTTTCTGTGCTCATCTATCGATAGTGAAACGAATTCGGTGAATTGCCAATCCCGCCCCTATAATCCGGTGCCGGCGCTCATGATCGGTTTGTGACGGGGCCTGCGCTTGTCTTCGCTGGAACTTGGGCTCGCCTCCGGTTGCAGTGGCGGAGCTTCCTCGGACATCGGCGCCAGCGCCGACATCACGCGCTCTGGCGGGACGGTGACGATCACTTCGGTGCCGATGCGCAGCTTCGATTTCAGTGTGAAGGTGCCGCCATGCATGTCGATCAGGCTTTTTGCGATCGGAAGGCCAAGCCCGGCGCCCTGTTCGGCGGACTTGATCGAATTGGAGCCCTGGCCGAACGAGGCGAGCACGATCGGGATTTCATCCTCCGCAATTCCAGAGCCGGTGTCCTTGACACTGAGATACTGCCCCCCCGAGGCGGTCCAGCCTACCTTCAGCCAGATCTCACCGCCTTGCGGCGTGAACTTGATGGAGTTCGACAAAAGATTGAGCACGATCTGACGTATCGCGCGCTCGTCGCCCCAGATTCGCGGCATGCCCTGCTCGAAAACCTCGTGAATGGTGATGCCGCGGCTGGATGCGCGCAGCTTCAATAAATGGTTGCAGTCGGAGACTACGTGCACCAGCGACACCGCCTCCTCGTTGAGCTCGTAGCGGCCGGCCTCGATCCGCGACAGGTCGAGGATCTCGTTGATCAAATTGAGCAGGTGCACGCCTGAATTGTGAATGTCGGCCGAATATTCCTTGTAGACGGGAACCGCATGCGCGCCAAAAATCTCGCTCTTCATGACTTCCGAAAATCCGAGGATTGCGTTCAGCGGCGTTCTCAATTCGTGGCTCATCTGGGCAAGGAAGCGCGATTTTGCGACGTTGGCCGCCTCCGCGCGGTGACGCGCCTCGTCGGAAATCGCTTTCGCCTGTTCGAGTTCGCCGATCAGCGCGTCCTTCTCGGCACGCGCTTCCAGCGTTGCCAAGGTCGTCGAATGCAGGCGGTGGGCGAGCAGCGCGAAGTATCCTTCTGCGGCCAGCGCAAGCAGGGCCAACACGTAGTTGTCGAACGATCCGTTCAGCACGAAATTCACCGCAATCGCCGAGGACACCGGGGCGGTTGCGGCAAGGGCTGCAATCGGCAGGCTCGCCGCGAGCATGCTTGATACCGCGATCACAAGCAGCATCAAAAACATGATCAGCGTGTTCGAAACCGCGTCGAAGCTCGCCGGATGGATCAGTAGCGCCATCCAGCACAGGCCGTAGAGCAAATCGAGCAGCACAAAGCGCGTGCGCCATTTGCGCGTTGCCGTGAGCGACGGCGGTTCGGCGAGAAATTTGCCGCAGCAGCGGATAATGGCGATATGGATGCAGAGCAGGCCGCATGTCCATGCGGCGGCGGAGACCAATGGCATCCAGAACCCGAACAACAGGCCGGTCGCCACCACCAGCAACATGATGACATAGGATGCCGACTGCCGCGTCTGCGCGTATTGCCGAAGCAGTTCGCGATCGAACGCGGGACGGGTTCCGCTTGTCGACGTTAACCTGTCTCGCGCCTCGCGAACCCGCTGCGCGGCGGCGCGCCTGTTCGGTACAGGCGTTGCGGCTGCGGGTTCAGCCGGAAGCTGCACGACTTCTGGCTTTTCAACGGGTTTACTCATCAAACAACACAAATCCTGCCCGCCGCGAGGTGCGAGCCTTTGCATTGTCTATCTCTGCCGTCAAATCATTAAGAGCTGGCTTAAAGAGCTAAAGAATTACGTTAACGAGTGGTTAAAATAACCCTTGGCTCATGGTGAGGAGGCGCGACGGCGGAAGCGCCCGATGATGGGCTC
>DATMKO010000316.1:0-3019 GCA_035571175.1 Steroidobacteraceae bacterium
CCGGAAGAGCGGTAGGTATCGATGCGCAAATCCGCGGGGTTCAGGTCGACCGCCTCCACTTCCTCCAGTTCGGGCAGGATCGCCACCGTGCAAGCGGAAGTATGAATTCTTCCCTGCGCTTCAGTCGCGGGCACGCGCTGCACGCGATGCGTGCCGGATTCGAATTTCAGCAGTGAAAACGCGCCGCGGCCAATGATGCGGCTGATGATTTCCTTGTAGCCACCATGCTCGCCGGGGCTTTCACTCAGGATTTCGACCGACCAACCCTTGGACTCGGCATAGCGGGCGTACATGCGGAACAAATCGCCGGCAAACAGTGCCGCCTCATCGCCGCCCGTTCCGGCGCGGACTTCCAAAAAGATATTGCTGTCGTCGTGCGGATCCTTCGGAACCAGCAGGCGCTGCAACTCGAGCTCTTCGCCCAGGATGCGGGGATTGAGCTCCGCGAGTTCCTCCTCGCCCAGATTCTTGGTGGCGGGATCGGCATCCTCGGCCAATTCGTGCGCAATTGCCGCGTCGCCCTCGAGCGCGACGAAGCGGCGATAGCGATCGATCAGGGGTCCCAGGCGCGCATATTCCATCGACAGTTCGCGAAACTGGTTCTGACGCCCGATGACACCCGCATCCGACAACAGGCGGCTGATTTCCTCGAAGCGCTCGTCAAGTTTTTCCAGCTTGCGCCGGATAGAATCTTTCATGGCCGCGAATTATAGCGGCCCCCGTCTCAATGCGAATCGCGTTCTTCGGTCAAAAGCCGGGTTACGGTCTCCGCCAATGCCAAATCGGCCAGCTCCGAGGCCTGGCGCAAGGCCTGCGTGGGGGCATGCAGCAGCCGGTTCGTCAGGGTGGTTGCGAGAAACTCGATCACCTCGTCGCTGGATTTGCCGGCAGCGAGCATGCGCCGCGCCTGTTCCACGGTTTGACGGCGAATCCCGTCGGCGTGCTGGCGCAGCGCGCGGATGGCCGGCGCCGCGTCGTGCGCGCGCGCTTCCGCCAGAAATTTTGCCACCTCCTCGTTTATGACGAGGCGCGCCCCGCTCGCAGCCTGTTCGCGCTGCTGTCGGTTCTCGTCCACCAGCTGCTGCAAATCGTCGATGGAAAAGAGGTAGACATCCTCCAGATCAGCGACCTCGGGTTCGATGTCGCGCGGCACCGCCATATCGACCATGAAGATCGGCCGGCGACGACGGGCCCGGATGGCGGCCGCCACCGCCGGTTTGCTGATGATGGGAACGGCGCTTGCGGTACAGCTGATGACAATATCCGCTTCGGTCAGTTCATGCCCCAGATCCGCGAGGCCCACTGCGTGGGCATTGAGCTGCGCTGCGAGGCTCTGCGCTCTGCCCAAGGTGCGGTTGGCGATAACCATGCGCTTGACGCCGGCAGTCGCGAAATGCCGCGCGATCAGCGCGTTCATGTCCCCGGCGCCGACCAGCAAGGCGTTATGTACGCTCAAATCCGAGTAGACGCGCCGCGCCAGACTGACCGTCGCGGAGGCCAGGGACACCGCATTGGCGCCGACCTTAGTCTCGGAGCGCACGCGTTTGGCGGCCGAAAAAGCCGCCTGGAATAGCCTATTGAGCGTCGGCCCGGTACTGCCGGCTTCCTGCGCCACCCGGTAGGCGTCTTTCAGTTGACCGAGGATTTGGGCCTCGCCGAGCACCATGGAATCGAGGCCCGAGGCGACGCTGAAGGCATGCTCGACCGCGCGGGATTCCTGATGCAGGTAGAGACTGGCGGCAAGGTCGAGATTGTTGCCGTGGTGGCGCTCCAGCCATGAAGATAGGTCCGCGCCGCTGGCGCTGCCGGCCCAGTACAATTCGGTGCGGTTGCACGTCGACAGAATCACCGCCTCGGCAACGCCGCTTTCCTCACGCAAAGTGCGCAAAGCCGCGACCAGCCGATCCTCGCTGAACGCGACCTTCTCGCGCAGCGCAACGGGTGCGGTTTTATGGTTGATACCGAGGATGTTGAATGCCATGGAAGCGCTTTGGCCCTAACTTTCAGGATTCTGGTGGATGACACGCCGCGAGATCAAGGATGAATCCGCGGCATCATGGTATTCATTTCGCTATAGTGCGGCCGTGTTCTCGCTTTCAATCCTTACCAGAGCCTCAGTGGGGCTTGTTCTGCTCGCCTGCTGCGCCTGTGCCGGCGCGGGACTCAAGCCCGATGACAAGCCGCCGCAGGCATTTTATACCGTCACGGGCGAGATAGCCCTTGCGCGCGGCGAGCCGCGCGTGGCCGCGCTCCAATATGCGACCGCTGCGGCAACCGAGACCGATCCGGCGATATTCAAGCGCGCGGCCGAAGTCACCACCGAGACCCTGCAGCCCACGTTGACCGCAGCAGTCGCGGCGCGCTGGATCCACCTGGATCCCACATCACTGGAAGCGCAACGCGCCGCGGCCAGAGCCGCGCTGGCGCTTTACAATGTCGACGAATCTGCCGCGCACTATCGCTTCATCTTGCTGAATTCGCCGGCCGGCGCGGATGCGGAATTCGCCGATCTGGAAGTCGATTTGAGCGCCGAAGAGAATGTGTTTGGCGCGCGCCAGGTCGCGGATCGATTGGCGGTGTTTTTTCCAGCCTCGCCGGCCGCACTGCGAATTCAAGGCATCACCGCGTTGCGCGCGGATGATCCTGCCGCGGCGGTGAAGAGCCTGCAGGGCGCAATGGCGTCTGCAGCCGGCACCGATGAGGGCGCGCGGCAGGCGCGCCGCGAATTGGCGCAAACTCTGGCGCGCGCGCAAATCATGGCCGGCGATGTCGATGAACCGCTCAAATCCGTTGCGGCGCAGCTTCAGTCCGATGCAACAAGCGCCAATCGCTTTGACTACGCGGTGCTGCTGATGACGGCACAGCGCTATGGGGAGGCAACCGAACAATTGGAAATCCTGGCGCGCGATCCAGAATCCAAACCGATGGCGCTGCGGCTGCTGGCGCTGCTCGAATTTGAGCAGGGTCATCTCGACGCGGCGGCGGCGAAATTCAGGCAGCTGCTGCGAACCGGCAAATT
>DATMKO010000317.1:0-5713 GCA_035571175.1 Steroidobacteraceae bacterium
CGCTCTGGTGTTGACGCGGCTGAATCTGGTCAAAGCCAAGTTTTTTGCGCAACCAAATCTACTTGCGGATCGGCGCGTCGTCGGCGAGTATTTTCAGGAGCAAATTGTCCCCGCGTCGATCGGAGCGGAGCTTTTGATGTGGCTTGACGATACTGAGCGGCGCAGCGCCCTGGAGCGCGAGTTCTCGCGAATCCACGCCGAGCTCAAGCGCGACGCGGGTGCGCGCGCCGCGCAGGCGATCCTCGCCCTGGTGAGTTCCCGCCAGGCCGTTAAGGAGCCAACATAGATGAGGCGAGTTGCCGGCATTGACGAGGCGGGCCGCGGCCCTCTGGCAGGGCCCGTGGTGGCAGCCGCCGTGATCTTGAGCCCGCGAAGGCCCATCGAGGGTGTCGCCGATTCCAAGACGTTGACGCCCGATGAGCGCAGCCGCTTGAGCCTCATCATTCGGCGCGATGCCGTATGTTTTGGCATCGGCTGGGCGGACCACATGGAAATCGACGCATTGAATATTCTTCAGGCGACATTTCTCGCGATGCGCCGCGCGCTGCTGGCGATGACCTTGATACCGGATCATTTGCTCATCGACGGCAACCGGCTGCCCAATATCTCAGGCTTGGGCAAGCGCATGACGGCGCGTGCCATCATTGATGGCGATGTCACCGAACCTGCCATCAGCGCCGCCTCCATTCTGGCCAAGACAGCCAGAGATGGTTATATGAATCATATGGATACAATCTATCCCGCATATTCTTTCGCAAGTAACAAAGGCTATGCAACGCCCGATCACCAGCGGCGCCTCGTGCTTCACGGTCCCTGTCCTTTGCATCGCCGCTCCTTCGAGCCGGTGCGCCTGGCGTTGCGCGGCTTGCCGTGACGGCATTCGTGCATTTGCGATTGCACACCGAGTACTCGCTGCTCGATGGAATCGTGCGCGTGCCGGAATTGATGTCGGCGGTCGCGGCGGCCGGCATGCCGGCGGTGGCCCTGACCGATCAAAGCAATTTGTTTGCGATGGTGAAGTTCTACAAGGAAGCGCAGGGTGCGGGCGTCAAGCCCCTGATCGGGGTCGATGCCTGGGTGCGCGAACCGGGAGAGCACGCCGCACCCTCGCGCGTGGTGTTTCTTTGCCAGAATCTCAAGGGCTATCGGAATCTCACGCAGCTGGTAACCCGTTCGTATCTTGAAGGTCAGCAGCGCGGTGTGCCCATGTTGGAGCGCGGCTGGATCGGTCGCGATGCGCTGCAGGGATTGATCATTTTGTCGGGCGGCGCCGAGGGCGATGTCGGCCAGGCGATTGCGCGCGGCCGGGACGATGAGGCGGAGCGCTGTCTTAAGCGCTGGCAGGTGCTTTGCGGCGACCGGTTTTATCTCGAGGTGCAGCGCACCGGGCGGCCGGGCGAAGAGATCATTTCTCAAACCGTCATGGAACTCGCGCGCTCGCAGGGCGTGGCGGCGGTTGCCAGCAACGACGTTCGATTCTTGACGCGCGCCGACTTCGAGGCGCACGAAGCGCGGGTGTGCATTCATGACGGCGTCCTGCTCGCGGCGCGTCGTCCGCGGCGCTACACCGAGGAGCAGTACCTGAAATCGCCGGCGGAAATGCTCGAGCTGTTCGCCGACGCTCCCGAACTGCTGGTCAATACTCTCGAAGTTGCGAAGCGCTGCTCCTTGGAAATCCGCCTGGGCGCCTCGATTCTGCCGGCCTACCCGGTGCCGGCCGGGCGCACCACCGAGGAGTTCCTGCGCGACTCATCGCGCGACGGCCTGCGGGCGCGCCTGGCCGCGACCCACGCGGTAGCCGCCGCACCTGCCGCGGCGGGAGCGCCCACTGCGGCGTATCAGGCACGCCTCGAGCTCGAACTCGGCGTCATCTGCAGCATGGGGTTTGCCGGATATTTCTTGATCGTCGCCGATTTCATTCATTGGGCGCGCGAGCATGGCGTGCCCGTGGGTCCAGGGCGCGGTTCCGGAGCTGGATCGCTGGTGGCCTACGTGCTCGGAATCACCGATTTGGATCCGATCGAGCATGATCTTTTGTTCGAACGGTTTTTAAATCCCGAACGCGTGTCGATGCCGGATTTCGACGTCGATTTCTGCATGGAGGGGCGCGACCGGGTCATCGAGTATGTCGCCAACAAATACGGCCGCGACCGCGTTTCGCAAATCATCACCTACGGCACCCTGGCGGCCAAGGCGGTGGTGCGCGATGTGGGGCGGGTGCTCGGACACCCGTACGGATTTGTCGACAAGATCGCAAAGCTGATTCCGATGGAAATCGGCATGACGCTGGACAAGGCCCTGGAGCAAGAAGAGGAACTCAAGCGCCTGTATGAGGCCGAATCCGAGATTCGCGACCTCATCGATCTGGCGCGCATCCTCGAGGGACTGGCGCGCAATGCCGGTACCAATGCCAGCGGCGTGGTGATCGCCCCGTCGGTGCTCACCGACTTCACGCCGCTGTACTGCGAAGAGGGCAGCAGCACGCCGGTGACGCAATTCGACAAGGACGATGTCGAAGCGGCGGGCTTGGTCAAATTCGATTTTCTCGGACTGCGCACGCTCACCATCATCGATTGGGTGGTGCGCGACATCAACACGCAACGCGCCGCCGCAAGCGAGCCGCCGCTGGTGATGAGCGCGCTGCCGATGGACGATGCGCCGACTTATGCCTTGCTCA
This sequence comes from Steroidobacteraceae bacterium, assembly GCA_035571175.1. Lineage (GTDB taxonomy): Bacteria > Pseudomonadota > Gammaproteobacteria > Steroidobacterales > Steroidobacteraceae > Bog-1198. Next base: position 2,678 of record DATMKO010000317.1, read on the forward strand.
AGAGCACGCGAACCACGGCCGTATTCCAGCTTGAATCGCGCGGCATGAAGGACTTGATCCGGCGGCTGCAGCCTGACCGCTTCGGCGACATCGTGGCGCTGGTGGCACTGTTCCGCCCCGGGCCGCTGCAGTCCGGCATGGTCGAGGATTTCATCGCGCGCAAACACGACACCAGCGGCGCCACCATCGATTACTTGCACCCGGATTTAAAGCCGGTTCTCGAGGCGACCTACGGCGTGATTCTGTACCAGGAACAGGTCATGCAGATCGCGCAAATTCTGGCCGGCTACACCTTGGGCGGCGCGGACCTGTTGCGCCGCGCGATGGGCAAAAAGAAACCTGAGGAAATGGCGAAGCAGCGTTCGGTGTTCGTCAGCGGCGCGGTGGCCCGCGGCGTGCGCGAAAACCAAGCCACGCATATCTTCGATCTGATGGAGAAGTTTGCGGGATACGGTTTCAATAAATCGCATTCGGCGGCCTATGCGCTGCTGTCCTATCAAACCGCGTGGCTCAAGAGCCACTATCCGGCGGCATTCATGGCGGCGGTTTTATCCTCCGACATGGACCGCACCGACAAGGTGGTGACGCTGATCGATGAATGCTCCGCCATGGGCCTCGAGGTGCAGCCGCCCGATGTCAACGAGTCGGTGTACGCGTTTCGCGTCGCGGGCGCGCGCTGCATTCGCTATGGCATGGGCGCCATCAAGGGTGTGGGCGCCTCCGCGGTTGAAGCCATCATCGAGGAGCGCGCGCGCGGCGGCGCATTCAAGAGCCTGCCGGATCTGTGCAGGCGCATCGATTTGCAGCGCGTGAATCGGCGCGTATTCGAGGCGCTGATCCGTTCCGGGAGCTTGGATAAGATCGGGATCAATCGCGCGAGCCTTGCCGCGGAGCTCGATCGGGCGATGCATCTGGGCGAACAAAATTCGCGCGCATTGAGCGTCGGGCAGGTGGATTTATTCGGCTTGAGCGCGGCCGAGAATAGTGTGCTGACGGAATGGCCCGAGGCGCAGCGGCTGGCCGGAGAGCGCGAGACTCTCGGGTTATTCCTCAGCGGTCACCCGATTACTCCCTACGAGCAGGATTTGAAATTCTTGGTTAGCGCGCGTTTGGCCGATGTGGGCGGTCCCAAGCCGGCCGCCGCCATCGACGGCCCGCGGGCATGGACGGCGGGCAAGGCCACCACCGTCGCCGGCCTGGTGCTCGAAATTCGCAGGCGGCCAAATCGGGTTACTTTGATTCTGGACGACCGCAGCGCCCGCCTCGAGGTCAGCCTGTACGAGGAAGTCTTCCAGCAGCATCGCGACATCATCGTCAAGGATGCGATATTGATCGTCGATGGCACGCTGCGGTTCGATGATTTCATCGAGGCATGGCGCCTGCAGGCAAAATCGCTCATGGATATCGACCGGGCACGCGAGCGCTTTGCGCGGCGGCTTTGGCTCAAGTGGCCCGCTGAATTCGATGGTCCACAGGGCATGAGCCGCTTCGAGCAGTTGCTGAAGCCCTACCTGCGCGGGCCCTGCGGCGTCAGTGTGGCGGTGAGCCGCGATGACTACTGCGGAAAGGTCAATCTCTCGGACGCCTGGTCGGTGCACGCCTCGCGCGCCTTGCTCGACAAATTGACCGAGTTAGTGGGGCGGGAGGGATGGTATTTGGTGTATGGTCCGCGAAACGATGTGCGTGGCGAGGAAACGTCTTCATGGCGTTGACATCCTCCTCGCCCTCAAGAGACGAGAATTCCTTCTGCAAGACGGCGATGTCCCGCCGCGAGGATATTGTGAGCTGCATTGACATCACGGTTATGGACCGCTCCGCACACAGTGCACTGCCATCCTCTTATTCCAAGATCTTTCCGGCCCGAAGGGCCGGCGCGGCTTTTACACACGCTGCAGGTCTGGGTGGAAAACGCTTCATCGACTTCCGCAAACCACACGCCTGCGTCAGCGCATTTGTACAGCAGCATGGTTCGAAATGTGCTCCAGCTCGCATCGAGCACCGATTTGGCCTGTCGGGTTTTGGCCAGCGCGGAGGCATTTACGTTGCCGACGAACAGAGCACCGTTGGCCTTGACCAAGCGGGTGCTCAGTTTGTGCAAAAAATCTTTTCGGCGATTCGCGATTTTGGCATGAATCGCTCGAGATCGGTTTCGATGGCGGGCGCGCTGCGCGCTAGCCAGGACGGATTCCATGTCGTCGTAAAAGTGCGCGGTGTCGATCGGGGGCGTCGCGGCATCACTGAACGCTGCAAACGTCTTCAACCCAAGATCGATCCCCAAACTCGGGACCGAGCGATCGAGAATAGATCCGACGGACGGTTTATTTCTCTCATCCCGCACTCGCTGCGCGCGGGGAACACAGACATTGAGATACCAGCGTCCGCGGCTGTCTTCACTGAAATTACCCGCACGCAATTCGAAGCTGGAGAGACCATAGCTGTCCCACAGCGACAACCAACGTCCCGCGAAGTAGATCTGTCCGCCTCGATAACGAATCGTTCTGACCTTGAAAGGAATCCAGCCCAGGGACCGGCGTGCACCGCCACTCTTGCGCCAGGCCAGTCGGATTTTTCGATGCTGTCGGCGCCGCCGCGAGTATTCTTCCGCGATCTCCTGCACCGATTGGATGGGAAGATGCATGGCACAGTCACCGCGCGTGACCCCTTTGAGGAACGGCCAGAAATCGAATCCCGACAGAAACCGCCGCTCGCGCTCGAACACTTTGACCGACAGCTCGTTGCAGTAGTTGAACACCGTGTTGACCTCTCGGGCCAATCCGCGAAGCCATTCGACGTGCTTGTCCTTCACCCGCAGGCGCAGGACCCGAACGGCAGTAGATCTAGTACTGGACATTCATACAGTATACCGAAATCCCATTCCCTTACACGTGGGCAAACATCGAGAAATGCATGGCGATGAATTTTTTGGAATTCGAACAGCCGATCGCCGAACTCGAGGCGAAGATCGAGGAGCTGAAATTCATCGGCTCCGACTCCAGCGTCAACATCTCGGAAGAGATCAAGCGCTTGCAGACCAAG
>DATMKO010000318.1:0-5033 GCA_035571175.1 Steroidobacteraceae bacterium
GATGCGGGTGCGGGGTTTCCCGTCCACTTCAAGGGCGTGAATGGCCGGCCGATGAGTGTGTCCGTGCAACAGGGTCGCAGTTCCGGCGGCGCGCAGCGCGGCTGCAACGCTGTCGGAATTGACGTCCGTGATGGTGTTTTCCATCGCCGCCGTGTGCGCCTGGCTGCCGGCGCGGGCGGCGCCCGCGAGCGCGCGGCGCGCCTCGATCGACAGCGCCAGGAATTGCCGCTGCCATGCGGCGTCTCGCACCGTGGCGCGCAGTCGCTGATAAGCGCGGTCGTCGGTACAGAGCGCGTCGCCGTGCATCAGCAGCACCGGTTCGCCATACAAGGTGGCGATCAAGGGATCGGGCAGTAAACGCGCGCCGCTGGCGCGGCTGAACTCTGCCGCCAACAAGAAATCGCGATTGCCGTGCATGACGAAGCAGGGCACGCCGCTCGAGGTGAGCTCATGCAATCCGGCAATGACCGCAGACTGCGCCGCGTCCGGCGCATCATCGCCAATCCAGGAATCGAAAAGATCCCCGAGGATGTACAATGCCGCGGCGCCGTTCGCCTCGGTCTTGAGAAACTTCAAGAATTGTTCGGTTATGTCGTCGCGACTCGCGTCGATGTGCAAATCCGATATGAACAGCGTGGCCACTCAAGGTCAGGGGCTGGGCACGCGCTCGATTCGCTGGATGATGACCGGCTTCAGCGGCGTCTCCTCCTTCAAGGCGCCATGCGATCCCGTCGCAACATTGCCGATCTTGTCGACCACATCCATGCCCTGAATCACGCGACCGAACACTGCATAGCCCCACCGCGTCTGATTCGGATCGAGTGCCTGGTTGTCGCTGAGGTTGACGAAAAACTGCGCATCGGCAGCGTGCGGAGAGGTGGTGCGCGCCATTCCCACGGCGCCGCGTATATTGCTCAGCCCGTTGCCGGATTCGTTGACCACCTTATCGGGCGCATGCTTGGCATTGTAGTCGGCATCGAAGCCGCCGGCTTGAATGACGAAGCTTTGCACGACCCGATGGAAAATAACGTTGGAATAGTACCCTTGATCGACATAGTGCAGGAAATGCGCAACCGTGAGCGGCGCCCGTTCCGGATTCAATTCGATGGTGAAATTGCCCATCGAGGTGACCACCTGCACCTGCGGCGAAGCAGCCGTGACCGCGGCCGCAGGTTTGGCGGGAGCAGGCGGGGTATCGGCGGCAAAATCCAGGCTGGGGCAGAACGCCGACATCAAACCGAAGAGCAGTAGTATCTGTTTCATTCTGCGGATTCTAACCGAATAGGTACAATCTGAAAGCCATGCCCTCAATCAACCAGCTGCCCGTCACCACGCGGTTTGCGCCCAGTCCCACCGGTTCCTTGCACCTGGGCAACGCGCGGACGGCTTTTTTCAGCTATCTTTGGGCCCGCCAAAGCGGCGGCCGCTTTGTTCTGCGCATCGAGGACACCGACGCCGAGCGCAGTCAGCTGCGCTTTCGCGACGAGCTCATGGCCGAACTGCGCTGGCTGGGCTTGGAATGGGATGAGGGACCGGATATCGGCGGTCCATCCGCTTCGTATTGCCAGTCGGAGCGCGGCGAATTCTATCGAGAGCTGTATGCTCAACTGGAAGCGCACGATCAAGCCTATCCGTGCTATTGCACGCCGGAAGATCTCGAACTGTCGCGAAAATTGCAGCGCATGTCGGGACAGCCGCCACGCTATGCCGGAACTTGCCGCGGACTGTCGGCGACGCAGCGCGCCGAGCGGGCCGCGCGCGGCTTGAAGCCCACTCTTCGGTTTGCCGTACCCGGCGATAAAATCATCGAATTCACCGATGCGGTACACGGGCCGCAACGATTTGCTTCGAGCGACATCGGCGACTTCATCATACGCCGCGACGACGGCACTCCGGCGTTCTTCTTCTGCAACGCCGTCGATGATTCAGCGATGGGAGTCACGCAGGTGTTGCGCGGCGATGATCATATGACCAACACGCCGCGTCAGCTGCTGCTGTTGGATGCGCTGGGGCTGCGCCGGCCCGGCTACGGGCATGTCGGGTTATTGGTGGGCGAGGATGGTGCGCCGCTGTCGAAGCGGCACGGCAGCACCAGTGTGCAGGAGTTTCGCGCCCGCGGCTTTCTCAGCGCCGCGATCCTCAATCAATTGTTTCGTCTCGGCCACGCCGCCGATGTCGATGGCTGGTTGCCCCCCGCCGCGATGTCCGCGCATTTCCGCCCGCTGCATCTCGGGCGCGCGCCGGCGCGCTTCGATGAGTCGCAGCTGGTGCACTGGCAGAAGGAAACCTTGGGGCGCATGTCCACGGCGGAAATCCGCGCCTGGTTGGGCGCCGACGACGCGACGGAATTTGTCGATTTGGTGCGCCACAACGTGGTGCTGCCCGTCGATGCGGCTCCGTGGCGGGCGGTGGTGCGGGGCGATCTTGAGCCGTTGGGAGAGCTCGAGCAGCAGGTCATCGCAGCGGCGGGCGCCGAGTTTTTTGCCGCGGCCGCCGCTGCCTACGCGCAAGCCAATTCCGATTTGAAAGTGCTCACCAGGATTCTCAAGGAACGCACCGGGCGCAAAGGGGCGGATTTGTTCATGCCCTTGAGAGTGGCATTGACCGGCACCGCGCACGGCCCGGAACTCGCGCCGCTGCTCAAACTCATCCCGCCGGAAACCGCGCGGCGCAGACTCGAATTGCATGCTCAAAATTCATAATTCTCTGACCGGCGAGAAGCAGGAGTTCAAACCGCTGCGGCCCAATGAGGTCCGCATGTACGTGTGCGGTATGACCAACTACGACTACATTCACGTCGGCCATGCGCGCATGCTGACGGTGTTCGATCTGGTGCAGCGTTACTTGCGCGCATCGGGCTACAAGGTTACCTATGTGCGTAACATCACGGACATCGACGATAAGATCATCGAGCGCGCCGCGGCCAATGGAGAGAATTGGGCCGATCTGGCGCAGCGCTTTACTGTGGCGATGCATGAGGATTGCGCCACGCTGGGGCTGCAAAACCCGGACCTGGAGCCGCGCGCGACTGAATTCATCGGTCCGATCATCGCCATGATTCAAACCCTGATCGACAAGGGATTTGCGTATGCCGCCGACAACGGCGATGTCATGTATTCGGTGCGCAAGTTCCCGGGCTACGGGCGCTTATCGGGGAAGAAAATCGATGACTTGCGCGTCGGTTCGCGCGTGCAAGTGGATGACGCCAAACACGATCCGCACGATTTCGTGATGTGGAAGCACGCCAAACCCGGAGAGCCGTCCTGGGCCTCGCCTTGGGGAGACGGCAGACCCGGCTGGCACATCGAATGTTCCGCGATGTCGACCAGCTTGCTGGGAAGTTATTTCGATTTGCATGGCGGCGGCGAGGATCTGAAGTTTCCGCACCATGAAAACGAGATCGCGCAGTCGTGCGCCGCCTGCGATTCGCCATTCGTGCACATCTGGATCCACAACGGCTTCGTCAGGGTGAACGAAGAAAAAATGTCGAAATCGCTGGGCAATTTCTTCACCGTGCGCGAGGTGCTGAAGACCTTGCGCGATCCGGAAGTATTGCGCTTCTTTTTGCTCAGCAGCCACTACCGCGGCCCGATCAACTACTCCGCGGCGCAGCTTGCACAGGCGGATGAGACATTGCTCGGGCTGTATCGCGCGCTCAAAGACACTGCGCTGCAGGGTACGGTGGATGAAGCCGAAATCCAGCGATTTCGCGCGGCAATGGACGATGATTTCAATACACCCGATGCTCTGGCGGTTGCGCAAAACGTGGCCCGGGAACTCAACCTTGCGAAAGCGGCCGGAGACTTGCCCAAGACGGCGGACATGGCGGCGACGCTACGCGCCATGGGCGCGATGCTCGGTGTTCTGCAGCAGGATCCCGACAAATACCTGAAGCGTAGCGCCGGCGCCGGTGGCCTGACGGATGCACAGGTCGAGGCGCTGCTGGCCGCGCGCAATGCGGCACGCGCCGCCAAGAATTACGCCGAATCAGACCGGATTCGCGCGCAGCTCAACGAAGCCGGCATTCTGCTGGACGACAAGGCGGGCGGCACGCAATGGCGGCGTGCCTAGTGCCGCTAATCGCGGCGTCGCGATGCGAAGATGCCTACCGCCAAGCCGACCAAGGCAGCGATACCCACGACTTGCCAGGGATTGGCGCGCACAAAGCTGTCGGTTCGAAAACCTACCTGCTGGGCCTGGCCGCGAAGCTGGACGGCAGTGTCCGCCACGGCACCCCTGGCGGCCAGCAGCGCGATTTTGACCTTCGCTCGGAGCCTGGCGATCTCCGGCGCCTCCACGTCTTTCAACGCCTTGGTCAGTTCTTCGACGTTCTCGAGAAAACTGTTGACTCGACCATTGGCGAAATTACCGCCATTGCCTGCCGGCTCTGCTGCTGATTCCATTGCCTGCTCCTTGCCCTAAGCCCGCCGGCCCAGGCTCATCAAAAAAGTAACGGCTGCGACGATCAAAAATACGACGAACAATATCTTCGCGATGCTGGCGGCACCGACGGCAATGCCGCCGAAACCGAAAAAGGCGGCAATCAGCGCAATGACAAAGAAGACTGCGGCATAGTAAAGCATGTTGGCACCTGGTGATATTGAGCCGCGCGTGCGGTGGAGAACCAGTGTCGGCAAAATGGCTGCGAATTGCAGTCAGCCGGCCGCTTGCATTGCCGTAGGACATATGTCCGTAGCCGTAGGACATAGCCGCGATTTGCCCCCCGGAGATGACCATGAAGACTTTATTGATCGTTTATCACTCCATGACCGGGGGCACCTTGCAGATGGCGCACGCAGCAGCGGCCGGCGCACGCGGTGGCGAGGGGTTGCTCGTGTCACTGATGCGAGCCGCGGATGCGCAAGCCGCGGATGTGCTCGAGGCGGACGGCTACATCTTTGCGACCCCGGAGAATCTGGCGGGGATGTCCGGAATGATGAAAGATTTTTTCGATCGCACGTACTACGCCGCGCTGGAGCGAATCAATGGCAGACCTTATCTTGTCTTGATATGCGCAGGCAGCGATGGGCGCA
>DATMKO010000319.1:0-3132 GCA_035571175.1 Steroidobacteraceae bacterium
GGTTCAGCCGCCAGCAGCACGCGGCGCCAACTCACGCCGCGCCAATTCACGCCACGCTCGAGCTGGCGCGCTGCCGCGGTCATTTGCCGCTCAGCTGCTTCTGTTTGGCCTTGGTCAGGTAGGCGGCCCATTGCTTGTTCATGTCTTCGGGCGAAATCTGACCCAAAAGCGCCTGTTGGCCGGTTCGCACCACCAGCGAATCCGCGAAGTAGGCAAATCCAGGCAGGTTGGTCGGCATCAGCGTGGGCACCTCATCCGGGTCGGAGAGCTCCTGGAACCAGCCCTTGAGCTGGTCGCTGGCGTAAAACGGCGCCTGTTCTGCCGCTTTGTAAATGGGCAGCGCGCCCACCCGCCTGTTCCAAATCAGATTGCCCGCGGGGTCATCGAGCGCCTTGATCAATTTCCAGTCCAGATCCTTGTGCAGGCTCGACTTGAAGATGGACCAGCCCACGTATCCCACGGTCGGATACGCCTTGCCCGAAGGTCCCTTGGGCATCGGCGCCACGCCGTATTGATCGGGCTTCATGCGTTCGGCAATTGCAATCAGCGCGTCCGTATCCTGATCCACCATCGCGCAGGTGCCGGAGTAGAAGCCGGCCACGATCTCATTGAACCCCCAATTCACACTGTCGCGTGGCGCAAGCCCATCCTTGTACAGATTCACCGTCCAGGCGGTGCCCTTGATCCAGCCGGGGTCGGCCAGCGTGGAACTGCCATCGGGTTTGAAGAATATGTTGTTGCCGGCCATGGCGGCGCCGAACATGATCCACGCGTTGAGGCCGCCCGGACCGCCGCGCAGGCAATAGCCGGACTTGCCGGGAAGCGCGGCTATTTTTTTCGCATCCTCGTGAAACTCGTCCATGGTCTTTGGCGGCGCGGCGATGCCGGCCTGCTTGAACAACATTTTGTTGTAGAACAACGCCCGCAAGTACAAACCATAGGGCAGAAGGTAGGCGGTTTTATCGACGGCGCGGGCTATCTCCAGCGCTCGATCGTTCAGTCCTTTGGCCTCGCTCCATTGGGCAAGATAGGGTTCGAGATTTTCCAGATTGCCGTTCTTCGCATACAGCGAAAGCCAACGGTCGGGCATCTCCACGACATCCGGTGTGTCGCCGGCCGACACCATGGTGGCGAATTTCTCGAATGCCGAACTCCAGGCGAGCGAAGTGATTTCGACATGCGTGCCGGGATTTTGCTTCTCGAACGCACTCACCAAACCCTGCAAGGTTTCGGTGCGTTCGGGGCTGGTGAGCACTTCGACAAGCTTCAGAGTGGTGTCGGCGCGGCTCGCTGCTGCTGTGAACAAGCAGGCGCCAAGCAGCGAGCCTGCTGCAATTTTCAAAGTGCGCGCGCTCAATGCGTACTCTTGGCGAAGCCTTGATGCAAATCCGCCCATAGGGCCTCGGTGCCCTCCAGGCCGATGTTCAAGCGGATCATGCGGGCCGGCACAGCGAAATCCAGCGCCGAATTGGGACCGGCCGCCTGCGCTCGGGCGATCAGGGCCGGGATCACCAGGCTTTCGTGCCCACCCCAACTCACGCCCAATTGAAACAGCTCCAAAGCGTCGCACAATGCCGGAATGTCGATGCCGGCGCCGACCTCGAATGAAAACAGCCCGGTGGTACCGGTGAGCCCGGGCGGAAGCGGACCCTTAAGCGCCGGGTGATGGACTGCCGTGACCGCAGGATGTGCCGCAAGCCGCCGCGCCAGCTCGAGCGCTGATTCTTCGTGAGCCAGAATCCTCGCCGGCAAGGTTCGTAGTCCTCGAATCAGCAGCCAGGCTTCGAAGGGCGCCAGCTTGGCGCCGATGTAGGGGCAAACGCTGCGGCGAACATGGGCTACAAGATCGGCGCGGCCTGCCAGTACCCCCGCCACCGTGTCGCTGTGCCCGCCGATGTACTTCGACGCTGAGTGGATCACGAGATCCACTCCCAGGGTGATTGGCCGTTGGAATACCGGTGTGGCCCAGGAATTATCGATGACCGAGAGCGACCCGTGGCGGCGCGCCAGGGCTGCCAGGGCACCCACGTCGTGGGCCTGCATGGTCCAGCTGGTCGGGCTTTCGAGGTACAGCAGTTTTGCGCCGGGAAGAGCCGCCTCGACTGCGCCGAGATCGGAGCCGTCCACGTAATCCACGGCGACTTCCAGCTTCTTGAGCAGCGTCTCGAAAAAACGATAAGCGTCGGGATACACGTGACGTACGCAGACCATCCGATCCTTTGGCTGGACAAACGCCAGCACGGTGCCGGAGATGGCCGCCATACCGCTGGGGAAGCCGATGGCGTCCTCGGTTTCCTCCAGCGCCGCCATCTTGCGTTCGAACATCGACACCGTCGGATTGGTGGTGCGCGAATAGACATTGCGCGTGCGTTTGCCCGCGAAGGTGTCCGACATTTCGGCGAAACTGCCGAAGGTAAACAGTGAGGTCTGCGCGATCGAAGGCACTACGGCTGCATCGGCGTGAGCGTCGGGGTCATGGGCGAGCAGGCGCCGCGCTCGCGCGACGGCGCTCTGTCTTGCATCCAAACTCATGCAGCGCTCTCCCGTAATTAGCTGCTGCCAGATTAAACGAATATCTGAACGCGTGCACATGGGTCGTCGCGTGCGGAACACCAAAGGCGCTATGATACTGCTTACCTCGGCAAGGCTTTATGAACGCACTTAACCTGCAGCCGCAGTCCGCCGTATTGACGATGGCGTCGATTCGCGAAGCGCATGAGCGCATTCGCGACAAGATTCACCGCACGCCGGTGATGACCAGCGAAGTGCTCGATTCGCTGGCCAGGGCCCGGCTCTACTTCAAATGCGAGAACCTGCAGAAGGCGGGGGCGTTCAAGGCGCGCGGCGCCACCAATGCCGTGTTCCTGCTCAGCGAAGCCGAGGCGGCGCGCGGCGTCGTCACGCACTCCTCGGGCAATCACGCCGCGGCGCTGGCGCGGGCTGCGAGGTTGCGCGGCATTCCGGCATACATCGTGATGCCGAAGAACGCGCCCCTGGCCAAGCAGGCCGCCGTGAAGCGTTACGGCGGCGACATCGTTCTGTGCGAACCGACCCTGGAAGCGCGCGAAACGACGGCCCGAGCGCTGATGGAAAGGACCGGTGCCGCGTTCATTCATCCTTACGATGATTTGC
>DATMKO010000320.1:0-2784 GCA_035571175.1 Steroidobacteraceae bacterium
ATTGATGAGCTGACGGAAATCATGGTTGAGGCGCGCGAGCCGCGCTATGTGTCGCCCACGCGCCGCGACGAAATAGGCCGTATCTGGGCGCCGGTGATGATCAATGGACGTGGCCCATTCCGATTGGTGCTCGATACCGGCGCCAGTCACAGCGCCATTACCGCCTTGGTGGCTCTGGCGCTCGGCATTCCGACTGATCGATCCCCGCCCATGATATTGCGCGGAGTTACGGGCTACGCCACGGTGCCGACGATACGCGTGGACACATTGAGCATCGGCGATCTGGCGGTCGACCAGCCGCTGTTGCCCATTGTGCCGGATGCATTGGGGGGCGCCGAAGGAATCCTGGGATCCGAGGGGCTGACCGGCAAGCGGGTCTTCATCGATTTTCGCCACGATAAAATCACGATCGCGTATTCGAAGAACGAGCGCTCAGGACCCGGCTTCGTGAACGTGCCGTTCCGCTCGCTGCGCGGCACCCTGGTTGTCGTCGATGCCTATATCGGTACGATTCGCGCCAAGGCAGTCATCGATACCGGCGGCCAGGTAACCATCGCCAACCTGGCCCTCAGGGATGCGTTGGCTCAGAGGAATGGAACGCCGAAAGGCAAGGTCGACTTGATCCAGGGCGCCACCAAGGATGTTCAAAAAGGTGAATTGCTGGACGACACTCCCGCCATTTCGATCGGCTCGATCCAAATTCACGATCCCAGCGTGACTTACGGCGACCTTTATATATTCAAGCAATGGAAGCTGTTGAACGAACCCGCGATATTGATCGGCATGGATTCGCTGGGGCTGCTCGACACACTGATCATCGACTACCGCCGGCACGAACTGCAACTGCGTATGCCCAATGCCGGGTAGAAGCGGGCGGCCATGGTGAACAAGCCGATCATCGCGGTAGCAGCCTTGGTGGTGGTGCTGGCCGCGGCAGGCGCGTACTTCCTCAGGCAGCGCGCCGCGCCGCTGCCCACGGAATCTGCGCCGGCGACCAACGCTGCGCCTGCCGCGGAACCGTCAATCGCCCACCCCTTGCCCGCCGGCGCCGAGACCGGCGCATCCGCGGCTGCCTTGCCGGAGTTGGCCGACAGCGATGCGCCGCTGCGTGATGCACTCGGCCAGGTCGCGGGCGCGGACGCCGTCAAGAATTACCTGCTGCCGGAAAATGTCATCCGCCGCCTGGTTGTGACGATCGATAATTTGCCGCGGCAAAAGGTGGCGGTCGAGAAACGTCCGACGCCCGCACTTGCGGGGCCGTTCCTCGCCGTCGGCGATGAATTGCATGCCACTTTGGATGCCAATAATTTCGAACGCTACCGGCCGTTGGTGGCCGTGATCAGCAAACTCGACATGCAGCAGCTCGCGGCAGTTTATTTCCATTTCTATCCGCTGTTTCAGCAGTCCTATCAAAACCTCGGATATCCGACCGGGTATTTCAATGATCGGCTGGTGCAGGTTATCGATGTGCTGTTGGCGACGCCGCAGGCGCCCGGGCCCATCCAGCTGGTGCGCCCGAACGTCATGTATACCTATGCAGATCCGGCGCTCGAGGCGCGTCCCGCAGGGCAAAAACTGCTGATTCGGATGGGGCCGGAGAATGCAGCGCTGATCAAGGCCAAGCTCACGCAACTGCGCGCCATCATCACGGCAACGCCGCCCAAACATTAGCGGCAATGGGCGGATGCCATGATTTCCAGGTTTGAACTCGCGACGAAGTGAAACTCAAAAAAGGCAGGGGAATAAAAAATGGCTACGACGTCCGCAGATACCGCGTTGCCCGAGGCGGCAAAGCAGAACAACTGGCTCATCATCGGCGCATCGTCCTTGGGTACGGTGTTCGAGTGGTATGACTTTTATCTATACGGCCTGCTCGCCTCGGTCTTCAGCGCGCAGTTTTTTTCCGGCGTCAACGAGATCACGGGCTACATATTCGCCCTGGCGGCATTTGCCGCCGGCTTCGCGGTGCGGCCGTTCGGCGCACTGGTATTCGGGCGCCTGGGCGATCTGGTGGGACGCAAGCACACCTTTCTCATTACCATGGGCATCATGGGCGGCTCCACTTTTGCGGTGGGGTTGTTGCCGAGCTACGCCACCGCCGGCGTGATCGCGCCGGTCCTGCTGGTGGCCCTGCGCCTGCTGCAGGGGCTGGCATTGGGCGGCGAGTACGGCGGTGCGGCGACCTATGTGGCCGAACACGCGCCCAACGGAAAACGCGGGCTTTTTACCAGTTTCATCCAGACCACTGCGACGCTGGGCCTGTTCGGCGCATTGATTATCGTCATCGTCACTCGCACCAGCCTGGGCGAGGACGCTTTCAAAACCTGGGGCTGGCGCATTCCGTTCCTGATTTCCGTGATCCTCCTCGGCGTTTCGCTGTGGATACGCATGCAGCTCGCCGAGAGTCCCGTGTTTCTCGACATGAAAAAAACGGGTACTACATCGAAAACACCGCTGCGCGAGGCCTTCGGCCGCTGGCCGAATCTGAAAATCGTGCTGATCGCCTTATTCGGCGCGGTCATGGGCCAGGCCGTGGTCTGGTACTGCGGCCAGTTCTATGCGCTGTTCTTTCTCGAGCGCACGCTGAAAGTCGACGGCGCGACCACCAACATTTTGACGGCGCTCGCGCTGCTGCTGGCCACGCCGGGATTCGTAATATTCGGCTGGCTGTCGGATAAGGTCGGCAGAAAACCCATCATCATGATCGGCTGTCTGCTCGCGGTGCTGACCTACTTCCCGCTGTTCGGCGCGTTGACTCGTTATGCCAATCCAGCCCTGTACGCG
>DATMKO010000321.1:0-2730 GCA_035571175.1 Steroidobacteraceae bacterium
GACCACGCGTAGAGATTGCGCCCGATCTCTCGCACGAACTTGCCGCTCGCATCGAACTCAAAAAGCTGCGCAGCCGCCGCACCGTACGCAGGACCACTGGTGTTGCCGCGCGACAGCACAAAGATGTGCTTCTTCGAATTCACCGCGATGCCGGTTACCTCACCGAAATACATTCCGGTGGGCAACTGAAAGAAATTCGGCACCGAATCAAACTTGATTTCGGGCACCGCAGATTGCGAATGCGCGAGTGTCGACAGGCACAGGCCCAAGCACGCCAATGCGCAGGTAGTTTTCATGGTCCCCCCTCGCTATTTGTCCGGCAATCCGAACGCCAACAGCACATTGACGCCGTTGCTGCCGACGCGCGCCGCGCCGTTGAAACCCGACATGGTGTAAACCATGCCCCCCGCAATGGTCGGACCCATGCCGTCAATGCCGCCGCCCGGTTGGCCGTTGACGCCGTTCACCGTGTCGTAGGTTTGCGCCGTGGTGCTGTATTCCCACACGATCTTTCCGGTGTTCGAATCATATGCGCGAAACCAGCCGTCCATCGTCCCGGAAAACACGATTCCCGGCATCGCGGCGGGTGCGGCGGATTGCGCGCGAACGCAGCTGCTCGGTTTGTCCTTGTCCGCCGCGTAATGGCAGGGCGCTACAGGCGCCGGAGCCTGCCAGACAATTCTGCCGGTCGCGGGATCCAAGGCGTAGATCCCGGGCTTGGCCGGCATGTTGCCGCTCCCCGGCGCCATCGCGTCGGCGCGAAGCCGCAGGATGTCGGAGACCGGCGTGAACAAATAGTTGCGATCGGCGGCGATTCCCCATTCGATCCCGCCCAAAGCCGAGCCGGCGCCAACCTGCGTTTTCCACAGCAGCGCACCGCTGTCGGGATCAAAACCGTAGGCGATTCCGGATTTCTGACCTGCCAGCAGCACTTGTTTGCCGCGCTTGGGCGTGAACAGAATGGGCGAGGCGCCAAAATCGTAGTCAGGGCCGACCGGTGTGGGGCAATTACCGGCCGCATTGGGACCGCAGCCGATGACGAAATTATCGTGGGCGGTGACCTGATTTCTCCATTTCACGTACCCGGTCTGCATGTCGATGGCAACCACGGCGTCGGCGCCGTCGGTATCGACATCCGTATAGCTGTCGCCGGTGACGACGTAGATCAGGCCGCGCTTGACGTCGACCGTGGGCGCCGCCCAGACCGCCGCGCCCGCAGGTCCCAGAAGGTCCTTCCCCTCCCGATGAATGGTTTGCAGCGGCGCGCCGATCATGAAGCTCTTCCACAGCAGCTTGCCGGTTTTCAGATCGAGCGCCGCCAGCGACCCGCGAAAAGTGCAGCACACATAGTCCTTGCGCATCGCCGTGGCTTCTTCGATCGACGAAATCGGCACGAAAATACGCGCGCCCGAGATGACGGGCGAACCGCTCAAGACGGAGGACTGATGATTTTCGAGAACCTCGCTTTTCCAGATCTCTGCGCCGGTTTGCGCATCGAAGGCCCGCACCACCCGGCTGGCAACCGCAACGAAGGTCGCCCAGCCGCTCGGCGAAATCGACGCACGCACGACCAGAGGAGTGGTGCGCGACACCACATCGTTGACAACCCAACGCACGCAGCCGCTTTTCGCGTCCAGGGCATAGAACTTGCCGCTGCGGTTGGTGGTGAACAGCCAGTCGCCGATCACCGTGGGCTGGCCGCCGCCGCTCATCGAAAAAGCCCACTTCAGTTTGAGCTTCGGTACGTCGGCGGCCTTGAGACCCGGACTTGACTGATAGCGGGTCGACTCATCGTCGAAACCCGCGCTGCTCCAGTCGTTTCTGCCAGCCTGGATCGGTGGATTGACGGCGCACATCCGATCGGCGGCGACTGCCGGGGTCAAAGGGGCCGCAGGAAGGCGCTGCGCCTCGGGGGTCAAATAAGCCGCGACGGACTGAATTTGCCCGGCGGAAAGCCCTTGCGCCATGGGCGCCATGATTCCGCTGGTCAGCGCGAGGACGATGTCGGCGCGCGGCCGCGCGGCCAATTCCGCCTTGCCGGGCGCTCGCTCGATCGCCGGGTCATGACAGGACTTGCAGCGCTGCTCGAAAATTTCGCTGCCATTCGCCGCGGGCGCGGCGCGTAAGGTAGGCGCGCTGGCCAACGCCACGCCGAGGCAGGCGACAATCAACCAAGATTTTTCAGAACGGCGCACGTGGGGATTATGTGCGCCCTACTTCGCAGCGACCGCGGTTACCGGAGCATTTTTAGCCGCGGCGTCGGCTTCTTGTGCTCGAGCACCGGCAAGCACGTCTTGCAGACCGTAATTGCCCTCATGACAGGCATATTCATACATCATCCCGGCGGCCCTGCTGAATTCATATTCGCCGCCCCAAGGCTGCGTCCAGATACTGGGATCCTCGACCTTGAACTGATACAAAACGCGTTCGGCGCTCATGCGCGTGAAGCGCTCGGTGACCTTGAGGTTTTTCCACGATCCCATGAATGTTTGCGACGGCGGATAATTTGTCGTCTCAACGACCAGAGTATCGCCTTCATAGTGTCCGACCGAGTCGCCGAACCACGGGCGCAATCCATCGGTGCGATGTACGGCATTCAAACGGATGATGCGCACGTCGTGAACCATTTCCACCACGATCGCCACCGTGTCCTTGCTCTGAACTATCTGATAGGTATTGTTGTAAAGCAGCGGCAGCATCACCGGACCTGCACTAAAGCCAAATGATGTC
>DATMKO010000322.1:0-13196 GCA_035571175.1 Steroidobacteraceae bacterium
CTACGACACCAGCGTAAAGTACCTCCTGCCGGAATTCGGACGTCGCGATCAGTCGCTGCAATTCTCCATAGGCGCCCTCAAGCAGTCGTTGCAGGCCTACGATCAAACCTCCAAATCCACCGGCGTCACATTGAGCCGAAAACTGTCCAGCATTTGGACGGTGAGCGCGGGACTTGCATTCTCCGATGAGCACATCATTCAGGATCTGGAGGTGCATGACTACACGTTGATCGCGTTGCCGCTGACTGTCGGCTACGACACCACCAATCTAAGCTCGCCGCTCGAGGATCCTCTGCACGGTATTCGAGGATCGGTGAGCGTGACGCCGACCTTGGCGATCGGTAAGCCCAACGCGGTGTTCACCATCACGCAGGTGAAAGTCGCGACGTTCCTGGATCTCAGTAGTTATCTCTCCGAGGTTCCGGGACGCAGCGTGCTCGCGGCTCGGGCGCTCGCCGGTTTGGCGCAAGGGGCCGGCGAATTCAGCCTGCCACCGGACCAGCGATTTTATGCCGGCGGCAGCGCCACGATACGCGGTTACGCGTATCAAGCGGTCGGGCCGTTGTTTCCCGCCGGCACCCCGGCGGCGGGCTCGCCGATCGGCGGCACCGCGATTACCGCCGGCGGCCTGGAATTACGGCAGCGCTTCGGCACCAATTGGGGCGCGGCGGCATTCGTGGATGGCGGACAGGTGAGCGCCAGCCTGAAGGCGGTACCGGATGAATTTCGGATTGGGGTCGGCGCGGGCTTACGCTACTACACGCCCATCGGGCCGATCAGGCTCGATGTTGCGGTGCCGACCAAGGTGCAGCCTTGGCCGAACAACGACCATTTCGAGATCTACATCGGACTAGGACAGGCATTTTGATGCGTCGATCCGTGAAAATTTCGGCCTGGGTTCTCGGCGCAGTGGCCCTGCTGATTGTGTCGCTGGGCGGCGCGCTGTTGATGCTTGGCAACACGGAAACGGGCCACGCCGCCATCGAAAAGCTGACTTATCGGTTGACTGACGGCCGGGTCAAGATCGTGGGGTTGACGGGATCTAACCTGAGTCACTTGCGCATCGAGAAGCTGGAACTACGCGATGCTGTCGGTGTGTGGCTGAACGCAGAGCGGATCGTCGTGGACTGGTCGCCGCTTGCTTTCATCGAGGGCCGGCTGCGGGTCGACAACCTACAGATCGCCACGGTGGACATGCTGCGACTTCCGCAACCCTCTGCCACGGCCTCGAGTACCGAGACATCCATTCCGCAAATCGATGTCGGCCGCGGCTCGATTGATCGCTTGCGCTTAAGCGAGCAGCTGGCGGGCGCGCCGGCGACGCTTGCCGCACGCGGCAGCGCGCACCTGCGCTCGTTGCACGACATGGCCATAGAAGCGGTGGCGCATCGCATCGACGGCGACGGCGATTATGAACTGCATTTGCGCTTCGATGCGCAGCGCATGGATGCCTCGCTGCAACTCCACGAGCCGGCAAGCGGCCCTCTGGAGAACATTCTCTCCTTGCCGGGACTGGGCGCGCTGTCGGCCAGCCTGAATTTGAGCGGACCGCGCTCCAAAGAGCAGCTCGAGGCGACGCTCCAGGCGGGGGCCTTGTCGGGTCGCGCGCAAGGCGCCTTGAACTTGAGCGAATTGTCGGCGGATTTGAATTTCGCGTTCGACGCGCCGGCGATGAATCCGCGGCCGGATTTGGGCTGGGAGCGCGCAACTCTGCACGGCAGCTGGCATGGCAGCATGAAATCGCCCGCGGCTCAAGCTCATCTGCAAGTCAGCCGCTTGCGGATGCCGGCCGGCACACAAATCGAAACCTTGAATGCGGATATCGACGCCGACCGTGGGCTTGCTGCGTTGCATGCAGTGATCGGCGGCCTGCAAATCCCCGGACCGCGGCCGCGGCTGCTGGCGGATGACTCGATCAAGGTGGACGCGTCCCTGCGCCTCGTCGATCCTGCGCGGCGACTCGATTTGGCGGCCACGCACAAATTGTTCTCGCTGCGTGCACAAACACTGCTCACCGGCAAACCCAGTGCAAGCGCCGAACTGCGGCTATTGAACTTGACGCCGCTGGCCGCAATTGCGGGCTTGGAGGTTCACGGCGGCGCCGTCCTCAATGCACAGTTGGACGGGTTTCCAGCGACGCCCCATTTGAAACTCGATGCCGCCGCCGCGCTTGCAGCGGGAACACAGTTTTGGGCGGCGGCGGTGGGCGATCGCGCCCGGCTGCAATTATCAGCCACGCTCAAGGACCAGGTGCTGGCGATCGATAGCATGAAATTTTCTGCTCATGCGGTTGCGGCGTCGGCCAACGGCGCGGTTGGTCGCCGATCCATCAAAGGCCGATGGGACATCGAAGTGTCGGACCTCGGCGCAATTTCGCCCATGCTCGCGGGCGCTCTCAAGGCATCGGGCTCGATCGATGGCCCGATCACGGCGCTGAGCGCGGATGCGCTCATGAGTGCGACGGTCTCGGTGCGAGGCTCGCCGAGTGGAATTGTTTCCGCCGAGGCGAAACTTTCGGGCTGGCCATCCAACCTCTCTGGCAGTCTTGCAGCGCAAGGCTCGTTCAACGAGTCGCCGCTGCAAGTCCAAGTCGCGCTCGCGGGAGGTGCGCAAGGGTCGCTGCGCGCAAAAATCAATCACGCGAGCTGGAAAAGCGTGCAGCTCGACGGCGATTTCACAATTGCGGCCAATCAGCCGGCGCACGGCAGGTTGGGCGTGACCGTGGCGAATCTCACGGACCTGCAGAATCTATTGGGGGTGAGCATCGCAGGCAGTCTGCAAGGAAGCATCGCATTGCAGCCCGATGCTGCGCGCACCCGCATCGCTTTGCAGCTCGACGCACCGGATCTGGTGCTGGCCCAGGTCGCCGGCGGCGTTCACCTGAGCGGCGATGGTTTCAGCGATGCATTCGGATTCGATGGCGCTGCGCACATCAAGGATTTGCACGGTGCCGCGGCGCAATTGGCGGCGAAAGGGAATTTGAATCTTGACGCCAGCATGATTTCGGTTTCGAGCGCGCAGCTCGATTATCAAGGCCAGAAAATTCGCTTGTTGTCCCCGGCGCGAATCGATTTTGCGTCCGGTGTAAGCGTCGATGAGCTCAGGTTCGGCGCGCAGAAGGCTGAATTCATCGTCCGCGGCCGGATCGCACCGACGCTTGCCATACGCGCGTCACTCCGCGGTGTCGATCCGCCATTGGTGAATGCGTTCGTGCCTGACTTCTTGGCGAGCGGCTTGATCGAGGCGCACGCCGACCTTACGGGAAGCGTGAGTTCACCCATGGGCGACATCCAACTGACGGCTACCGGCCTGCGCAGGGCCGATGATGCGGCACTCGGGCTGCCGCTCGCCAACCTGCGAATCGCGGCGCAATTACGCGGGCATACCGCCGACATCGATGCGCGTTTGGACGCGGGCTCCGCGTCGCAATTGCATGCCGTCGGCGCCGTACCCATCGCCCTTGACGGCACGGTCGATTTAAAAATAAGCGGCCAGCTCGATATCGGGATGATCAATCCTTTTCTCGAAGCGCGCGGACTGCATACGACGGGTCAACTCGCCGTTGATGCCAGCGTCGCAGGCAGTGTGGCGGATCCGCAGATCGGCGGCACTCTGATTCTGACGCGGGGGAGTCTGCGCGACTATGTGCGCGGCATCAGCCTGTCCGACATCGAGGCGCAAATGACGGGCAGCCAGGGGACGCTGCAGATCAAGAGCTTTACCGCTTCCGCGGCGCCCGGACAATTGTCGATGAGCGGGAGCGTCGGAGTCCTGCAGCCCGGGTTGCCGGTGGAGCTGAAAATCACGGCGAGCAATGCGCAGCCGATTGTCAGCAAGCTGGTCACGGCCAACTTGAACGCCGACCTGAGCCTTAAGGGGACGGCACGCGCTCGCATCGAACTCGCCGGAAAAGTGCATCTGAATCGCACCGTGATAGGAATACCGAGCGGTCTGCCGCCCAACGTCGCAGTGCTCGACGTGCGTCGGCGCGGCAAGACAGAAGTGCGCATACCCGAACGACCGCTGATCATCGATCTTAACGTCGACGTGCAAGCTCCCCAGGAAATTCTGGTGCAGGGCCGCGGGCTGGATGCGGAAATGGGCGGCGAATTGCACATAGGCGGCACTGTCGACGCGCCCTTGGTGAGCGGCGGTTTCGATCTTCAGCGTGGCAGCTTTTCGTTGGGCAGCAGCCGCTTGAACTTCACGGCCGGGCGCGTCGGCTTCAACGGCCTCGGGCTCACCAATAAGATCGACCCGACCTTGGATTTCACCGCGCAGGCTGCGGTAGCGGACAACACCACCGCCATCATGCGCATCACCGGAGTTGCCGACGCGCCGATATTCGAATTCAGCAGCATCCCGGCAATGCCGCAGGACGAAATCATGGGGTATTTGCTGTTCGGTGTGCCCGTGTCGCAGCTCAGCGCGATTCAGATGGCGCAAATCGGCTACGCGCTCGCGTCTTTGAGCGGAGTCGGCGGCGATGGCAGCCTCAATCCCTTGGTCAAGCTGCAGAAAAGTCTGGGGCTCGATCGCCTGACAGTCGGCGCGGGCACCACCACGACCACCCCCACCGGTACCGATAGTACCGGCGCCAGCATCGAGGCCGGCCGCTACATTTCCAAGCACGTCTACATCGAGGCCAAGCAAACCACAGCGGGCACCAGCCAAGTTGGCGCGGTTGTCGATCTGACCAAGCACTTGAAGCTGCAGACCCGCCTGGGAAACGGCACCGCGTCGATTCAGGGAACCACGCCGGAGAACGATCCGGGCAGCAGCGTCGGCTTGCTCTATCAATTCGAGTATTGAAACAATTTGGAACGAATACAATGGTGTTTGGTAAATCACGGGAGACGAAGAAGAATGAATGCCGACTTACGCAGGGTTCTTGGCTCGACATTGATCAGCGCGGCGCTGGCCGCGTTACTTGGCCTGTGCGCAACGCTTAGCCTCGGCGCCGAGCGCGCGCCGCCGGGCGATGCGCCAACCACGAAAATTGCCGTGGTACCCGAGCCGACCGAATCACCGCGATATTTGCAGGATGAGCATCAAATCACTCCGGGCACGGTGCTGATCGCGGGACGCCCCATCGGCTATCAGGCCGAAGCCGGCATTTTGGTGGTGCATGTCAAGGACCCCCTGGACGATGATCCGCCGCCGCCGCGCGATGAGAAGGGCGGACCGCCGCCGCCGCAGCCGCCAGAAGCGGCCATGTCCTATGTCGCCTATTTCCGCGGCGACAAGGAAGACAGCCGCCGGCCGATCACGTTTTTGTACAACGGCGGGCCCGGCTCATCGACCGTTTGGCTGCATATGGGCGCATTCGGACCCAAGCGGGTGGTCACGGCCGATGATTCGCACAGTCCGGCTGCCCCTTATCGGATCGTCGACAACGAATACACGCTGCTCGATGTCAGCGACCTGGTGTTCATCGATGCGCCCGGCACGGGCTTTGGCCATTTGCGGGGAACGGACAAGGAAAAGGCTTTTTACGGCGTCGATCAGGATGCGCATGCCTTCGCCAATTTCATCGTGGAATTCCTGTCAAGGCACAACCGCTGGAATTCGCCCAAGTATCTGTTCGGCGAAAGCTATGGCACCACGCGCTCGGCCGCGCTCGCGAGCATTCTGGAAAACGAAAAATCGCTGGATTTGAACGGCGTCATTCTGCTGTCGCAGATCTTGAACTTCGACAACAGCCCGGATGGGCCGCAGTTCAATCCGGGCGTCGATCTGCCGTACGTGCTGGTGCTGCCGACCTATGCCGCAACCGCGTGGTATCACCACAAGCTGCCGAATCAGCCGGCGGCCCTGGAACCCTTGCTGCGGGAAGTCGAGAGTTTCGCCATGACCGATTACATGCAGGCGCTTGCCGCCGGCTCCACCCTGAGCGCCGAGCGCAAGGCGGCGATCGCCGCGCGGCTACATAATTACACCGGCCTGCCGGCCGACTACATCGAGCGCGCCAATCTGCGCGTCAACGGCGGCGAGTTCGAGAAGACGCTGCTCGGCAGCGAAATCACCACCGGACGGCTCGACACGCGATTTGCCGGCCCGACCATCGATCCGATGAGCAAGGAGGCCGAATACGATCCGCAGTCGGCCGCCATCTCATCGGCTTATGTGTCGGCCTTCAACGACTACGTTCGTGGCACGCTGAAATTCGGCGAAAAGAAAACCTACAAGGCAGGGCTCGATCTGGAAAAATATTGGGATGTTCTGCACCAGCCGCCGGGCTCACCCAGCAAGGTGCCCGGGCCGGTCAACGTCATGCCCGATCTGGCACTTGCGATGAAGCAAAACCCCAACCTCAAGGTGCAGTTGAACGGCGGCTACTACGATCTCGCCACGCCGTTTTTCGCAGCCGAGTATGAATTGCATCAGCTGCCGATACAGGCCGCGCTGCAGGAGAATATCGAGATGCATTTCTACACCTCGGGGCACATGGTGTACGCGCATGAGCCGGACTTGAAGGCGTTGCACGCCAATGTGTCGGCATTCATCGACAAGACCAAGAACGCGGCGGGCAGGTAAGTCGCGCCGGTGCCCGTGGGGGCGGTCTAGCCACCGCCTTGCTTCTCCTTGATTGCATGCATGAGCGCATGGGCGTCCGCGGGCTGGGTCATTTCGGCGACTTCGGCATCCGGGTGGCCGCGCAGTGCCGTCAACTCCCGCGTCAGCTCGTGGACGATTTGCAGAATCTTGGTCACTTTCTGCTCGGTCAAAAGATTGATCTGCAGATCGAGGTGCGCACGATGCTCCGCGACACGGGCCATCCGGTTTTGGCGGATGAGTACCGCCACTGTCAACAATAGAGCGTTGCAGCTGACCAGCCCCTGCAGCAAGGAATATGGCGGCGCGTCGACGTGTCGCCAGCCGTTATGCGTCGCCCAGGCGTTGAATATCATCCATACCGCTATGAACGCGACTGCGAACAGGAAGTAGGCGGCGCTGCCGAAGAATCTGCTGATGCGCTCGATGACAACGTGCACTCCCGAAATTTGCGCCTCTTCGCCATCCTTGAAGCTCGATAGAATCTCGAGATTCTCCTTCGCCGACGCCGGCAGTTCCTTTGCGTCAGCGGATGACTCTTCGGTTGTTTCGCGCTCGATCATGTGACCAGTATCTCGTACTGTCGCCATTCCCACTGTAGTCCGGCGCTGACAGCGGCCGCGCTTTTCATGTGACAGACCGGAGCGCCGCGGAGGTGCATAATGGAAAGGGGCAGACCATCGGGAATAACCAATGCGATCTAAATTTTTCGCCGTTGCAATCGCCGCGATCATTGCGGCGCCGGTGGCCTTTGCGGGCCCGAAGGACTGGCCCGCTTACAACCGCACGTTGACGTCGGATCGGTACGCCACGATCGAGACGATCGACAACACCAATGTGGCCGGTCTGAAAGTGCTGTGCAGTTTCGACACCGGCGAACAAATGGCGTTTCAATCCGGGCTGGTGCAGGTGGATGGGGCGCTGTTCGCCACCACCGAGCGCGACACCATCTCCATCGACCCGAATAACTGCAAACAGAACTGGCGCAGCCACGAGGATATGGCTTCGGGGGACCTCAAGGTCAACCGCGGACTCGCCTGGTTCGAGCATCGCGTCTTCAGAGGAACCGCTGACGGCAGGGTGATCGCCTACGACGCAAAGAACGGCAAACGCTTGTGGGCGACGGTGATCGCGGATGCCGCCAAGGGCGAGTCGGTGCCGGCAGCGCCCATCGCCTGGGAGGGTTTGGTTTTCATCGGCAATGCTGGCGGCGACAACAAGGGCGTCAAGGGCCGGATGTACGCGCTCGATGCCAAGGATGGGCATATCGTGTGGGAGTTCTACCTGGTGCCAAAGTCGCCGGGCGACGCCGCTCGCGGACCGGCGGGCTCCGATCCCGGATCACGCACCGTTTCCTCGTGGCGGAACGTCAAGGGCTTTCCAATCACGGGCGGTGCCACCTGGACATCCTATTCGTTGGATCCCACCACGGGACTTTTGTTCGTCCCCGCCGGCAATCCAGCGCCCGATTTCATCAAGGAAACCCGGCCGGGCGACAATTTATTCGCGAGCTCGGTGGTAATCCTCGATGCCAAAACCGGCGCGTACCGACGCCACTTCCAACTGGTGAAGGGCGACTTCCATGATTGGGATGTGTCCAGTGCGCCGGCCCTTTTTCTGAATCGAAAAGGCCACCGCATGCTGGCCGAGGCGCCGAAGGACGGCCACTTATACCTTATCGATCTCAATGTCGGCAGGCTCGTTTATCGACAGCCGGTGACCACGGTGTCGAACGTGGATGCACCGCTCACCGCTTCGGGAACGCGATTTTGCCCAGGCTCGCAAGGCGGGGCGGAATGGAATGGAGCGGCGTTCGATCCGGCGGAAAACCTCATTTTCACAGGCGAGGTGGACTGGTGCACGACGGTGCATGCGGTGGCAGCGAATTCCCTGAAAAGCGCGCCGCTGGCCAAGCCGTGGAGCGGGGCGACGCAGGGCTTCGGTACCCAGGACGATCCGAAGCTGTGGTCCGGATGGCTGACCGCCAGCGATGCCGATACGGGCGAGCGCAAGTGGCAGTTTCACGCGCCGTATCCCGTGATGAGTGGCGTGACACCGACCACCGGACGATTGGTTCTATTCGGCGATATGGGCGGCAATTTTTATGCGCTGGATGCGGGCAGCGGCAAGAAACTCTGGTCAATCGACCTCGGCGGTGCGCTGGCAGGCGGGGTCATCACCTACGATACCGGCGTCGGTCAAAAGATCGCCGTCGCTGCGGGTATGACTTCGCCGATCTGGCCCACCCTCAAGGTGAACGGCAAGATTGTGATTCTGGGGCTTTGACATCGGCGCATAGCATGCGCAGTGAACTCATCTGTTCACCCCACCACAGGCCGATCATCCGGCTGAATTGCGCTCCCTGCAATCCGTGCCGGGCAGGATGATCCGCGCGCAGCGCAGCCAGGCCGCTATGAATGACGGTCACGAGGGTTCCGGACGCCGTGGCTGCGAACTCCACCTGTACTTCGGTTTGTTCGTGCGCGGCGTAGTTCGCGTTCCGCCAAGTAAAATTCAAGCGGCGCGGCGGGTCCCAGACCTGGACGCGGCCGACTTCGATGACGCTTGGAGTGCCATCGCTCCCGAATGACTCGAACAGGCGGCCGCCCACCTGGGGTTCGATGCACAACAGGCCGCTGCTCGAACTCGAGTGACGAAATTTGACGCCGCGCCGCCACCAGCGGTCGATGTCGGATGTGAAAATCTCGAACGCCTGCGAGGGAGGAACCGCGACCGCCACGCTGACGCGCGCGCTATCGCCGCTCATGGCTTGTGTCTGCCTGAGCGTCGCGGGTTTTCCGCGTAAGCCTTGAAGGATTGCAGCTGCCGGCGCCACAAATCCTCCACCTGCGCCATCCACTGCTGCACCGGCTGAAAAGCGGCCGGATGCACGCTGTAAACGCGCACGCGCGCGTCGTCCTCGATACCCTGTTCGGACACCAAGCCGGCTTTGCGCAGCACGCGCAGGTGCCGGCTCAAGGCCTGGGGGCTCATGTCGACGCAGGCCGCCAGTTCGCCGGCGCGCCGCGGCTTCTGCAGCAGCATGCGGATCATCTCGCGCCGCGACGGGTCGGACAGGGCGGCGAACGCCGCATTCAATTGAAGACTCGGGGCACGCTGATCCACGGCAGTCATCAAGCCGGGCGTGCCGGAGGATTGCGCAGCCGCTGCGTGATCCACCACATGTGGCCTTCGGGATCGAGTGCGCCGTAACTGCGATCCGACCAATAATCCGCGCCGTAATCGTGGGTGGCGGGTTCCTCGACGATGCGCGCGCCATGCCGGCGTGCATTCGCGCAGTGCGCGTCGGCGTCGTCGACGAAAAACATGATGCTTTGTGTGGTTTCGCCATTGAGGGATTTTGGACTGCGCATGGCGTTCTTCCAGCGCCGCTCGGACTGCGGCGATTCCTGGGCAACCATGATCAATCCTTCCCCATAGGTCAATTCGCTGTGTTCGATCCGACCGTTGTCGCCTTCGACTTTCAAACGCACCTCGAAGCCAAAGGCGTTGCACAGCCAATCGATGGCAGCCGCGGCGTCCTGGTAGAACACCGAGCTGGAGAGACGCGGCCAATCGGCAGGAGCAGGTTGCATGACGGCCTCCGGAAATTATATAAACCGATGGGGATAATGTTAACGTATCGGTTAAATAATGGCAAGCCGCGCGCCGCGGCCGATGTAGAATTTTAAAAATGCAGTCCTTCCCCCTGGCGCTCATCGTCGCGAGTTTTCCCTTCTTGATATCGATGGGCTTTACGCCAGGACCCAATAACATCCTGGTGGCGAGCTCGGGCGTGAATTTTGGTTTTCGCGCCACCATTCCGCACATGCTCGGCATTACCGTCGGTTTTCCGCTGATGCTGTTGATCGTGGGTCTAGGGCTTGCGAGGATATTCATCGCGTTGCCGGCGCTGCATGCGGCGCTCAAGTACCTCTGCATCGCCTACATGCTGTACCTGGCGTGGCGAATTGCCGCGGCTTCCGCCATCGATGAGGCGCGCCGAACTGCAAAGCCCTTGACCTTCATCCAGGGAGCCGCGGTGCAGTGGGTGAACGGCAAGGGCTGGGTGGTGGCCCTGAGCGTGGCGACCACGTACACGGTGGTTGACCAGACATTGCCGCTGCAAATCGCCGCGCTGGCGGCGGTGTGCGCAGGTATAACGATGGCCAGCGTGTGCTGCTGGACTTTGTTCGGGTCGCTGTTGCGAAATTTCCTGCAAACCGACGTCAGGCGCCGATGGTTCAACTACTCGATGGCGGCGCTTTTGGTGGCGTCGATCATTCCAGTCGTCTGGGAATAGCGGGATCGCACCTCATTGGGGCATGGGGATTTTCTTGCTGCACCGTGTCGACTCGCCACCCGCCAGGGGGTCGACCGCTGTAGCAAGAACGCCACAAGAATCATTCTTTGGGGCGAGCCGAGATTCATATTTCAATTTGATGAAATATATGGACTTATTGCGGAGAAAATCCATTCTGAGCCCCTGAAAATTCCTGCTCGAATTTCCCCTGTTGTATTTTGTTGTATCTTGGCCTACAAATTGCACCTACACTACCGCCTTGGCGCGATGCATTATGGCAATCGCACGGGCGAGTAATTATTACAAGGGGTGCCCACATGCGGATTTTCAATAGTCAGGGAGATCGCTACATGTCGTCGAATCGAATAAGGACGCCGTTCGTTACCTTCTGGTCGATCATCGCCATGCTTTGCGCAGCGACCGCTGTGCCGACCTCACCGTCGCGTGCGGCCGAGGCTGCCGCCGATACGGACACGGCTCTCAACGAG
Source organism: Steroidobacteraceae bacterium (assembly GCA_035571175.1). Classification (GTDB taxonomy): domain Bacteria; phylum Pseudomonadota; class Gammaproteobacteria; order Steroidobacterales; family Steroidobacteraceae; genus Bog-1198. The sequence goes on from DATMKO010000322.1 coordinate 11,347, forward strand.
ATCATTGTGACGGGTTCGCGCGTCACCGGCATCAAGGCTGCCGATAGCCCGGCCCCGATTCAGATCGTGAGTGCGCAGGCGCTGGTCAACTCCGGAGCTCCGGACCTGATGTCGGCCCTGGCTGCGCTCGTGCCGTCGCTGCAGATGCAAGCCTTCGGCTTTGACATGGCCGGCCAGACGCTGACCGCCAGATTGCGCGGCGTCAGCCCCAACGACGTGCTGGTGTTGGTCGACGGCAAGCGCCGCCACACCACCTCCAATCTGCAGGTGGATGTCGGCTCGCCCTTCCAGGGCGCAGCGGGCGTCGACCTCAATTTCATCCCTTTGGATGCCATTGATCACGTCGAAGTACTGACCGACGGCGCGGCGGCGCAGTACGGCTCGGATGCCATCGCGGGTGTCGTCAATATCATCTTGAAGAACAGTAATTCCGGCGGCACCCTCGCCGGTACCTATGGCCAATATGGCAACAACGGCGGCGGCCGCACCGAGGATGTCAGCGGCAATGCCGGCTTCGAGGCCGGCAGCGGCGGGTTTTTCAATATCACCGGCGATTTCCGTGATCATGGCCACAGCAACGTGGGTGCAATCGATCCGCGCTTGCTGCCGCAAAATCTTTCTACCACCTACCCGGATAATAACGCCGTGAATGCGCCGGGGTTTCCGTACTTGAACCGCATCTCCGGTGATGCGGCGGTTCAACAGAAGATCGCGCTGCTGAACTCGGGCTTTAATTTCGAGAACGGCATGGAGCTCTATGTGTTCGGCACATATGGCCACAAGGATGCGGCCTCTTATGAGAATTGGCGCGTGCCATCGAAGGCTAACTATACGAATCCCTCGCTGATCGAGAACCCGGGTGGGGTCACGACCTATCCCTTCCCCTATGGATTCAATCCTCAGGAAGCCAGCGATGAGGATGACTACCAGGGCAACATCGGCCTCAAGGGCACGCTCGCAACCTGGGACTGGGATCTATCCACAGGCTACGGCGGCGACAAGGTAAACATCTCCACCATCAGCACGATCAACGCCGGCGTCTACGCACTGAACGGCATACCGCAGACCAGCAACCTATACGACGGCTACCTGCAAGCCACCCAATGGGTGACGACCCTGGATTTGAAGCGCGACTTCAACGTGGGGTTGGCAGGACCCTTGAACATCGCCTTCGGCGGCGAATATCGCCGTGAGACCTATGCGATCGGTGCCGGCGTTCCTTTGTCGTGGATGAACGGCGGCGCGCAATCCTACCCGGGCTTCACGCCGGCCGATGCCTCATCGCACGACCGCAAGAACTACGCCGGCTACATCGATTTCAACGCCAAGGTCATCGACAATCTGCGCATCGATGCCGCGGCGCGCTACGAGCACTACAGCGACTTTGGCAATACCACTGTCGGCAAGCTGACGGGCCGCTACGATTTCTCGCCGGAGTTCGCATTGCGCGGCACGGTGAGCAACGGCTTCCGCGCCCCGACCCTCGCCGAGGAATATTATTCCTCGACCAATGTCGGACCGGCGACGGCCTACATTCAGCTGCCGCCCAATTCGGCCGCCGCGGTACCGTTGGGCTTGGGCAACGGGCTGCAGCCTGAGAAATCGGTGAACCTCAGCTTGGGCACGGTATGGCGCCCGATTCAGCACATGAACATGACCTTCGATCTGTACCAGATCACCATCACCAATCGCATCGTGGGCAGCGGCAACATCGCCGGCGCGATCAACGGCGTGCCGACCCCGCTGCCGGGCTCGGCCTCGATCAATCAGGCGATCGCCATCTACGGGGCGGGCACTGACGTCATCGATCCGGACGTGTTGAAGACCGGTTCGTACGGCATCAACATCTT
>DATMKO010000323.1:0-4847 GCA_035571175.1 Steroidobacteraceae bacterium
TCTGCGCAAACTGCACACGCATTTCCACTGCCACCTCTGTCAAAGCGATTACGACGCCGCGCTCGACGATTACATTGCGGTGACATTTACGGTTTCGCCCGCCGTGCGCAGCATCCGCTTCCATAAACCGGACGCGCTTTCGGCCTGGGATTACGTCTTCCATTATAAATTGACCTCGGGCGGCGTAATGCCGGACGGCATACCGTGGAGCGAGGCTGCCAAGGGGCTGGTGAGGGTGCTCACCCGCATAGAGCCAGGTTCTGCGGTCAATCTCGAGGTTGATGCCGCCGAAGGCGCGCTTTTTGGCCAGGATTTCGAAAGCGACGCCCATTTTTTCATCCCGGTCGCAAACGGGATGAGTGTAACGCCACCTCATGTGCCGGTCATACTCGACAGCGGCATATGCGTGGCCGCCACAGCGAACATCGCGCCCGGCAAGGTCGTGTTCGAAGTTCGCAACGCTGGCAAGCTGCCAGTGGTATTCGGCATCCTGCAGCTTCCGATGGCGACGTTTGAGCGCCCGAAGCTTCACTTCACGCCATCCTTAACCGGCAAGCGACTGCTGATGACGCAAACCTTTCGCGACTTCTTCCGCTCAGAGGTGATCAGCGCGACGGAGGGCATTGCGGTTCTCGACGTTACCCTCGTGTTCACTGATCTCAAGGGCTCGACGGCGCTCTATGAGCGGATCGGCGACTTTAACGCCTACATTCAGGTGCAGCGGCACTTCCAGCATCTTCTCGACGCCACTGTTCGGCACAATGGCGCTGTCATCAAGACGATCGGTGACGCCGTGATGGCGGCGTTTTTGACTTCGGCCGATGCGGTGCGGGCGGCGCTTGATATGCGCGAGGCCGTGGATCAGCTAAATCGGGACCGCCCGCAGCGTGATTTCATCCTGAAAATCGGCGTGCATCGGGGAGCCTCGATCGCGGTCACGCTCAACGAGCGACTCGATTATTTTGGCCAGACGGTGAATATCGCAGCGCGGGTGCAAAACCTTGCCGATGGCGACGAGATTTGCATCACCGAAGAAGTTTATCGCGCTCCGGCTGTGGCGGAAATTATTGCGCCGTACCCGGTGGCAAAGAGCCAGGCGGAACTCAAGGGTGTCAGCAAGGCCATGTCGGTCTATCATCTGGCCCGAATGGCATCCTAGTCGGCGCAACTGGCTATTCGATCATACCCTCTCCTAGATCCCCTTACTGCCGCGACCGGTCAACCCGAATAGCGTCGCAATCGATCATCGGCGTTTCAGTTCTGGCAGAGTTGATGGTGCTGCTAAATTGCGCGCGAACCCAGCCCCCAGAACTCGCAGAATGTCTTTTTTTGGCCCTTCGCGACATATTGCGCCCCCGCGGAAATTGACCGGTAGTCGTGTATTGAAGGGGGCGACGCCTTTGACCCACAACGCACCCAACCCTGAGGCGCTTAAGCCGGTTGGAAGCATCGGTCCCATTTCGCGGTTCGCGAATTGCTGATTTTATCCCTCACGACAAAATCTGCGTGACATCGCGCGCACTGTTGACCGCGCTCTGAATTTGACGGATACCTAATGAACATGAGGCGCGCGGGTTATTCAGTAATGGCTTGTCGCGGTTCATCGCGGTTGTGAAAGACAGCTATTTTGGGAAGCCGCATGCAATTCGATCGCCTGCTGTTATGGATTGAATCGCAACCGGCGACCGTCATCGCTCTCATTGCCTTCGGAGCGTGTTATCTCTGCGCGGCTATAGTCTTCGTAATCGAACGAGTATTGATTTCAAAACGCATCGCGAACGAGTTGAAGGCGACAACACCTGTTATGTTGACGCCCTTGTCAGTTCTTACCGGCCTTGTGATCGCGTTCGTCGCGTCCCGGATATGGATCAATTTGGATCACGCCAATGCTGTCGTCAGGGATGAGGCCCGCAACATCGAGGAAATTGTGACACTGGCCAAAAGATTCCCGCAGAATGTGCAGACCGAGATACGCCACGCCATCGGCCAGTACCTGCAATTCACCAAAGAAGACGCATGGCCCGCCATGCTGAGCGGCAGCGCCAAAATGCAAACCTCTGTACCGGGACTCACCGACGCGATGTCGACGCTGTTGTCCTTTGTGCCGGAAAATCCCGGTCAGCAGATCGTGCAGCAACGCACAATGGTTGCAATCGAGCAAGCTCTCGACGCAAGACGGCATCGCATTTTGCTCAGCGAGGCTTCTGTGCTGCCCATGCAGTGGATTGTCATTCTCGTTCTTGCGACGCTCATGCTTGTGACCGTCGCTATCGTGCACATCGAGCGGCCGCACGCGATGGCCGCGAACTTGTTCATCCTGTCGACGGCTCTCGGCGTTTGCCTTATGCTTTTGCTGGTTAACGACCGGCCGTTTTCCGCTGGCGGGTTTCAGATCCGGCCGGATTCGCTGCTTGGGCAAATTGTGATCGATTGAGCTGGCGGCGCTCGCTATTTCCGGCCCGTTTTGCGCCGGGTAGGAATGGTGGTCGCTTTTGGGGTGAAGCGGACTTCAATGGGCGGGCAGGGCTGGGTGGCTCGGTCGGGATTGACCCAATCGAGTCGACTTCGGCGTGTCGGTGGTATGTCCGGTTATCGGTTGATCCCGGAACTGCGCGATGTCCGGGTTAACCGCTTGAAGGCATTGGCTTGGCGGTTCGGCCGTCACCGCGCCGCCACCGGCGCCACGATACGCCGATACAAATGCCAGGTCGCATGACCGAGCACCGGCAGCGTCAACAGAAGACCCAGGAAGTACGGCAGCGACGAAACGATCAGCAGCACGACGATGACGGCAGCCCAGGCGATCATCGGCAGCGGGCTCGTCACGACGGAACGCACGCTCGTGACCATCGCGGTGACGAAATCGACGTCACGGTCGAGCAGCAGCGGGAACGACACCACCGTCAGCGAAAACAGGATGAGCGACAGCGCCGCGCCCACCATGTTGCCGATGGCGAGAAAAACCAGGCCTTCATTGGTGGTCAGCACGACGTTGAGGAATTCGTGCAGGCTGGAGAAGGAAGCATTGAGGCCGATCAACAGCGCGATCAGGAGGCGCACCTGGTACATCCAGATCACGAAGATGAACAGGGTGACGAAAGCCATCCAGGCGATCTCGCCGCGCGAGACCACGGTCGCCCAGATGGCGCGAGCAGAAATCGGCTGACCCGTCTCGAGCCGGCGGCTTACCTCGTAAAGGCCGATCGCAACAAACGGGCCGATCAGCGCGAAGCCCGCCGCGAGCGGGTAGGCCAGGTAGACCATGCCGAATGCGGTCAGGCAGAGCAGGATGATGATGCCACCGGCGGCGTAGAACGCGCCGAAGGCGAGGCCGTAGAGCGGCGCGGCTTGGAAGTCGCGCAACCCCTGCCCCAGCGCCTCGGCGATATCAGCACCGGTAATGCGGCGAACAACCGGATCGATCTTGCCGGAAATGGACATCATCTGCTCCCCGAAATCGTCTTCACGCATTGACGCAAGGGAGCCTCGCAAGCGTATTGATCTGCGTCAAAAATCTCTCGAACCGCCGGCGCGCGACCTAATCCAGACCCGCCCGGCGGAAGCCCTCCACATAGTGCTCTCGCTCTGAATCGAGTTTCGTCGGTATTTCCTTGGCGATCCAGGCGAGCGAAACATTGGGCTGGATGCGGCGCAATTCGCGCAGAGCGGCTTGGGCGATATCGCTGCATCCGGCCATGCCGGCGGCCGCGGTCAAGACCCGGTGCGCGCCAACGAAGTTGGCGCGCTGTATGCCTTGGCGCGCCAGCCGCATCGCCTCCTCGTAGTTGCGTCCAACGAACTGCGCATAGGCCGCACAACCGTAATACGATGCTGAATACGGCTCGCTCGGGCTCAGGCGAATCGCGCGTTGTGCCGCCAGGACGCCTTCTTGCCACCGCCCGCAGTAGGAGAGCGTGACGCCGTAATAGGAGTGCGCTAACGAGAAACTCGGATTGAGCCGCAGCGCTGTTTCGAACGAGGCAAGGGAATCATCGAAGCGCCGCTCAAACAGATGGACCCCGCCAAGTGCAAGATGCGCCCAGGGATCTTCCCTGTCTACTGCGATCGCCGCCAGCGCGGCACGTTCGGCGATCGGCACGGCGATTGCGCTGTCCTCCCATCCCATGTGGGCGCAAGAAAAATGGCTGGTTGCGAGCACGCCGAGCGCGCGGCCGTAGTTCGGATCGATGGCGACTGCCTTCTCCAGCAGGGCCTGAGCGACAACGTTGTCCTCTCGCGTCACGCGCCAAAAGTGCGACAGCGCACGCATCAATAGCTCCCATGCGTCCATGCTGTCAGGCGGCTTGCGGCTGGCACGGAAATTCTCGGCGGCGTAGAGCTGTGGCTCGATTGCCGCGACGACTGCCTCCGTGATCTCATCCTGCACGGCGAACACATCTGCGAGCTGTCGGTCGTAGCGCTCGGCCCAGAGATGACTGCCGGTAGCGGCGTCGTTGAGCTGTGCCGTGATGCGGACACGATCGCCCGCCCTGCGCACGCTGCCTTCAACCACATAGCCGACGCCGAGCTCATCGGCGACGCGCTTGATGTGGACGGACTTGCCCTTGTAGATGAAGGAGGAGTTGCGGGCGATCACGGAGAACGAGCGCAACTTGGAAAGCGCCGTGATGATGTCCTCGCTGATGCCATCGGAAAAATATTCTTGCCCTGGATCGCCGGTCATGTTGGTGAAAGGCAGCACGGCAATCGCGGCGCGGTCGGACAATGGAAGCGACTTGTGGCCTTCGGCGGACAAGTCGACGCCCGCAACAGGCGCCGCGGTCTGCGCCGCGTAGAGGCGCACCGGCCGGTCGATGTTTTTCAGCGCCCTTTCACCACAGTCCTCG
>DATMKO010000324.1:0-2505 GCA_035571175.1 Steroidobacteraceae bacterium
GCGAGCATCGCCGACAGAATATTCGCTTCCTCGGAGTTGGTCAGCGCGGCAAACACATCCGCGCTGTCGATGTTTTCCTCGAGCAGCAATTCCTCATCGGCGGCATCGCCGTGCAGCACGGTGGTGCTTTTCAGCAGCTCGGATACGCGCCGCGCGCGCTTGCCGTCGCGCTCGATGAGCTTGACCTGATTCTGGCCTTCCAGCGCGTTGGCGAGCCTGAGTCCGATGTTGCCGCCGCCGGCGATGACCACGCGGCGCGCCGGTGCTTCCTCGCGGCGCATTTCCTTCATGACCACGCGGATATTCTCGCGCGCGGCCAGAAAAAACACTTCATCGCCGTCCTCGATGACCGTCGTGCCCTCGGGCTTCACGCTCTTGCCCGCGCGGTATATGGCCGCGACCCTGGCGTCGGCCGTGGGAATGTGCTCGCGCAGGGCGCTCAAGGCCTGGCCCACCAGCGGGCCGCCTTGCAGCGCGCGTATACCCACCAAGCGCACCCGGCCGTCGGCGAAATCCAGCACCTGCAGCGCGCCGGGATAGCGGATCAACCGCGCCACGTACTCGGTGACCAGCTGTTCGGGACTGATCCATACATCCACCGCAACCGCATTCTCGCCGAACAGGGTTTCGCGCTCGGTGTAGTCGGCGGAGCGTACGCGGGCGATTTTCTTCGGCGTTCGATACAGGGTCCACGCCACCTGGCACGCCAGCATGTTGACCTCGTCGCTGTTCGTGAGCGCGACCAGAATGTCGGTGTCGGCGATTCCCGCGGCCTCCAGAATGCGCGGGCTGGACGCGTTGCCGTTCACCGTGCGAATGTCGAGTCGATCCTGCAAATCCCGCAAGATCTCCTCGTTCTGCTCGACCACGGTTACATCGTTCGCCTCCTCGCGCGAAAGATGATATGCCGCGGTTCGGCCCACTTGTCCGGCACCCAAAATGATGATTTTCACGAGCGAACTCTACACGACCTCGAGATTGGCATAGGACAGCATCAACCACTTGGTGCCCTGCCCCTCGAAATTGACCTGAATGCGGGCATGCGGCCCGTTGCCTTCGAAATTTAAGACCACGCCATCGCCGAATTTCGTGTGCCTCACCCTGCTGCCCATCCGCATTGAAGAGGGCGTCTCCTCGAGAGTTGAGCTGCGTTTGACGAACAGCGGTCGCGAGACCTGCAAGCGCGGCCGGATCTCCTCGATCAGCTCGGCCGGCAGCTCGCTGATGAAGCGGGACGGCTGGCCATAGGTGTCGATGCCGTAGAGACGGCGCTGTTCCGCATAGGTGATGTAAAGCTGGCGCATTGCGCGGGTCGCGCCGACATAGCAAAGACGGCGTTCTTCCTCCAAGCCGGCGAGATCGGCCACCGAACGCTGATGCGGAAACAAGCCGTCTTCCATCCCGGCGAGGAACACCACGGGAAACTCCAGGCCTTTCGCGGAGTGCAAGGTCATCATCTGCACGCAATCGTCGTAAGGGTCGGCCTGACCCTCGCCGGATTCGAGCACCGCATGCGCGAGAAAGGATTCGAGCGGCGACAGCTCGGATTCCGCTTCCGATTCCGGCGAAAACCCGCGCGCCGCGCTGACCAGCTCCAGCAGATTTTCGATGCGCCCCTCGCCGCGTTCACCCTTCTCCTTCTTGAAGTGCTCGATCAGGCCGCTCGATTGAATGACGTGATCCACCTGCTCGTAGAGCTCGAGGCCCTGTACTTCGCGCCCCAGTTTATCGATCAGCGCCATGAAGGCTTGCAGTGCCAGCGCCGATTTTTGCGCAACAGCTGCTTGCACGCAGGCGGCCGCTGCATTCCATAATGACGTGGAATTCAACCGCGCCGCATCGCGCACCAGATCCATGGTTTTGGCGCCGATGCCGCGCACCGGCAAATTCACCACGCGTTCAAACGATGAGTCGTCCGCGCGGCTGGCAATGAGGCGCAGATAAGCCAGCGCATCCTTGATCTCCGCGCGCTCGAAGAAGCGCAATCCGCCATACACGCGGTAGGGCATGCGCGCATTCAGGAAAGCCTCTTCGAATACCCGCGACTGCGCGTTCGAACGGTACAGCACCGCAACCTCGCGCCGCGCGCCGCCGCGCGCGACCCATTCGCGGATCCGATTGACGACGAAATCCGCTTCATCGCGTTCGTTGAACGCGGCATATAGCTTGACGCGCTCGCCGTCTTCACCGCTGGTCCACAGCGTCTTGCCGAGACGGCCTGCATTGTTGGCAATCAGCGCATTGGCGGCTTTAAGTATCGTGCCGGTGGAACGGTAATTCTGCTCCAGCTTGTAAAGCACCGCTTTTGGAAAATCGCGCCGGAACTGATTCAAATTCTCGACGCGGGCGCCGCGCCAGCGATAAATCGATTGATCGTCGTCCCCGACCACGAAAGGCATGCCGTCCGGACCGCACAGCAGCATCAGCCACTTGTACTGGATGGCATTGGTATCCTGAAACTCGTCCACCAACACGTGGCGGAAGCGAGCGCGATAATGTTGCAAC
>DATMKO010000325.1:0-6824 GCA_035571175.1 Steroidobacteraceae bacterium
CGAGCTGGCCTCAGCTTCGGGAGTGAGCAATTTCGTCCGCACCATGTCCGGCAGCTTTTCGACCGCTATCGCCGTGTGGGTGTGGAATCGGCGCAGCGACTATCATCACGCCGTGCTTACCGAGCACATCCGCAACTCCGCCGATGCATGGACGCAGTATCAAGCGCAGCTTGCGGCTCATGGGATCAGCGGCTCGGGCGCCTCCGAGTACGTGAATTTCGTAATTTCCGGCCAGGCATCGACGCTGGGCGTCAACGATGTCTTCAACATGCTGGGCTGCTTGTTCCTGTTGTTGATACCTCTAATCTGGTTCGCGAAGCCGCCGTTTGGCGCGCGCGCGGCGAACCCAGCTCACTGATCCCTGGGAGCGGATTTTCCGTGTAGGATCGCTGCCGGGCTGGGTTTGAGTGAGAGTGCCCCTTGAGTTCACCGTATATTCTTGCGATTGGCGGAACGCTGCGCGCCAATTCGTCAACCGAGAAAGCCATGCTATACGTGCTCGAAGCGGCGCAGCGTGCCGGAGCACGCACCAATCTCATCAGCGGACCCATGCTGCAATTGCCGTTGTATCAACCGGACAATCCGGCGCGCAGCGAAGGCGCGCGCTCGTTGGTGGCCGAGCTCGCCAGGGCCGACGGCATCATCTTAGGATCCCCAGGCTATCACGGCAGCATTTCCGGCCTGGTCAAAAACGCCCTCGACTATGCCGAAGATTTGCGCAGCGATGCACGGCCTTACTTCAGCGGCCGCGCCGTCGGCTGCATCGCCACGGCCGCGGGTTGGCCGGGCGCCGTGAATACCTTGAGCGCCTTGCGCGAAATCGTGCATGCGCTGCGCGGCTGGCCAACGCCCTTGGGCGCCGCCATCAATTCAGCGGAGAACGTATTCGATGAAGACGGCAGTTGCCTGGTTCCCAGGGTCGGAGAAATACTCGAATTGATGGCGGACGAGGTGATGAGCTTTGCGCGCGCCATTGCGCCGCGTTAATACTAAGGGGGATCAAATGACTGACACGAATGGCCTTTCCTGCACACCCTCAGTCCCGGCGCGCCGCCGAGTGCTGCTTGCGGGCGCGCTCACGGTCGGCGGATTCGCGCTGCTCGACGCGATGAGCGCCGCGGCGCGCGGCACGCGAGCTGTCGACGGCATCTCGCATGCCGCCGCAGCGATCCATCAAGAGCCGGTGTTCACGGCGAACCGCAAGCGCCTGTACGAAGCGCTGACCGAGGCCGCGCAGTTCGACCAAGTCATTCAGTTGAGCGGCGTCATGCAAGGCACAAAGTCGTCCGTGCCGACTGCGATCAGTAGCGCGGAAGGCGGCGCATTTGCACTTTTCGGCGGCTATATCACCGGCCGGCAGTTGGAACTGCAGCCACAGCAGCTGATCGTGCAAGCGTGGCGCGCAGGCAGCTGGGGCGCGGGGCTGTATTCGATTGCGCGCTTTCAGCTCGTGGATCACGCAAACGGATCACAGATAGTTTTCGATCACGGCGGATTCCCCAACGGCGAAGCCGAGCATCTCGCTGCCGGTTGGCAGGCCAATTATTGGACGCCGCTCGCGAAGCTGCTGTCGCAATAGATCCGCGTCGTTGGGTCGTTGATGCGCGCTGCGTGTCGCACGCTGCATGGCGCGCAAACAATTATGTAAATTGACAATTGGCATCCGGCTGCGCGCAACGGCGAACCGCCGTCACAGCGCAAGCATGAACCACGTCGCAGATTACGCACGTCAGACGGTTCTTGTACGCGACGTCGGCGCACGCCCATAGCTTCGCGGGGCGGCGACCTGCTAAAAGCGATTTCGCTATGACGTTAAAATCCGCACAGGAGAGTGACAAGCCGCTCGGCAGCGCTGCCGAGGCGGCGCAAATGGCAACTGAAGCGGGGCTGGTCTACGTGTCCGACACGGAGCCCGGCATCCGGCGACTGCGCGCCGGCAGAGGCTTTCGCTACGTCACTCCTGAAAACCGGCTGCTTGACGCTGCAGAGGATCTGAAGCGCATCGCCAGCCTTGCAATTCCACCCGCGTATCGCGATGTGTGGATCAGCCTGAAACCCCGCGGCCATCTGCAGGCGACCGGCCGCGACGCGCGCGGACGCAAGCAATATCGATATCACGCTGAATGGCGCGAGCTGCGCGACAGCGCCAAGTTCGGGCGCATGGTTGCGTTCGGCGAACAGCTGCCGAAGCTGCGGCGCAAATTGCAGCGCGATTTGGGATTGCCCGGACTGCCGCGGGAAAAAGTCCTGGCCGTGGTGGTGAGCTTGCTGGACGCGACCCGGGTTCGCGTCGGCAATACCGAATATGCTCGCGACAACAAGAGCTTCGGTCTCACCACGCTTCGCAACCGCCATGTCAGCTTCATACGCGACGGCCGCGCGGTGCTCAACTTCCGCGGCAAAGGCGGAGTGCAGCACGAAATTCTCATCGACGACAAGCGCATCGTGAAAATAGTTCGCCGCTGCCAGGAGATTCCGGGTCAACATCTGTTCCAGTACATCAATGACGATGGTCAGCGTTGTCCGATCGATTCAGGTCAAGTGAACGACTATCTGCGCGAAGCCATGGGCAACGATTTTACCGCCAAGGACTTTCGCACCTGGGGCGCAACACTGCACGCGATCAGTCTCCTGGCCCGCACCCCTTTGCCGGAACCGCCCAGCGAACTGGCATACAAAAAATGCATCGCTGCAGTGGTCAAACAGGTGGCCGCGCAACTGCGCAATACTCCTGCGGTGTGCCGCAAGTCCTATATCAACCCTGCCGTCTTCGACAGCTGGCGCTCGGGTCACATTCACGAAATAATCGACGGCAAGCTGACGCTTGCTTCCGCGCGCAAAGCCGAGACCCTGGTGCTGGCATTCCTGCGCCAGGAAGGCGGGGACAGGCGAGCCAACCGTGCTGCGTCCCTCCTCTACAGGGCCGCCGGAATGCACGAGCGACGGATGAGTCCGTAACGATGCTGAGCGCAACCACGTGCCTACCCAGCTGACAGCGCGCAGTTGTTTGTTCTTGTTCGTGCGCACGCATCAGCAGCTGCAGTACTACTGCAAAATTGCCGAGACGCGCCATGCGGCAAACGACAGCGGTTTCAAGCTTCGAGACGGCGGCGAATCGCCGCCAACCGGCAACGTCGTCGCAATCCACTCGCTGCAGCGCTCCTCGGCCGCGCGCCAAGCATAATCCTCGCGCCGCCCGCCATCGCCGCCGGTGTGATCCCGTTCTAGACTTTGCCCGCTGCGGGCCGAGCCGGTATTTTACAGCCGCGAGCAACCCGCTGAGGTAAAGTAGGGCGATCCAATCCCCAGAAAGCGTGAACTGCGGTTTATGAATAGCGACGACATCAAACAGGCGCGCAACAAAGCGGCGCTCGACTATCATGAATTCCCGACGCCGGGAAAACTATCGGTCACCGCCACCAAGCAACTGCTCAATCAAAGCGATTTGGCTCTTGCGTACTCGCCGGGTGTTGCCGCCGCCTCTGAAGCCATCGTCGCAGACCCACTGAATGTTTTCCGCTTCACGGCCCGCGGCAACCTGGTCGGCGTCATCAGCAACGGCACTGCGGTGCTGGGCTTGGGCGCGATCGGCCCGCTTGCGGCCAAGCCGGTGATGGAAGGCAAGGCGGTGCTGTTCAAGAAGTTTGCGGGCATTGACGTGTTCGATATCGAGATAGAACAGCGCGACCCGGAAAAATTGGTCGAAATAATTGCGGCGCTCGAACCGACATTTGGCGCGATCAACCTCGAGGACATCAAAGCGCCGGAGTGTTTCATCGTCGAGCGTGAGCTGCGCCGCCGCGTGAAGATTCCGGTATTCCACGACGACCAACACGGTACTGCGATAATTGTGAGTGCCGCATGCCTGAACGGATTGCTGGTGGTCGGCAAGGACATCGCGAAGGTAAAAATGGTGGTCAGCGGCGCAGGCGCTGCAGCGCTGGCCTGCGTCGAGTTGCTGCTCGATCTGGGGTTAACGCGCGAAAACGTTTGGCTGACCGATCTCGCCGGCGTCGTATACCAAGGGCGAAAGGAATTGATGGATCCTGAGAAGGCGCGCTTTGCCCAGCCCACGGCCGCCCGCGCATTGCGCGACGTCATCGGCGGCGCGGACATTTTTCTCGGCCTCAGCGCCGGCGGGGTGTTGAGCCAGGAGATGGTCAAGACGATGGCCGCGAGGCCGTTGATCCTGGCGCTGGCGAACCCGACGCCGGAAATCCTGCCGGAGGAAGTCAGGGCGGTGCGCGATGATGCCGTCATTGCCACCGGCCGCAGCGACTATCCCAATCAGGTCAATAACGTGCTGTGCTTTCCATTCATTTTTCGGGGAGCGTTGGATGTCGGCGCCACTACCATCACCCGGCAAATGGAGATCGCCACCGTTCATGCCATTGCGGAACTGGCGCGCCAAGAACAGAGCGATATCGTTGCTGCCGCCTATGGCGGTATCGAAGACCTCAAATTCGGGGCTGATTATCTGATCCCCAAACCCTTCGATCCGCGCTTGATCGTGAAGATCGCGCCCGCGGTCGCGCGCGCCGCCATGGAATCCGGGGTGGCCACGCGGCCAATCGCCGACCTGGAAGCCTACGGACAACGGCTGCTGCAATTCGTGTATCACAGCGGCACGTTGATGCAGCCGATTTTCGTCGCAGCGCGCAAGGTAGCGCCGCAGCACAGCCGCATTGTCTACGCCGAGGGCGAGGATGAGAGGGTGCTGCGCGCGGTGCAGATTGTCGTGGATGAAAAGCTCGCGACGCCGATTTTGGTGGGACGCCCGGCGGTGATCGAGCACGGCCTGAAGCGCCACGGGCTGCGAATTCGCATAGGTGAAAATCTCACGGTGGTGAATCCCGACCACGACGAGCGATTTCGCGATTATTGGCAGACCTATCACGCGTTGACCGCGCGCAACGGCGTGACCGCGCAATACGCCAAATTGGAGATGCGCCGCCGCACCACTCTGATCGGCGCCATGCTGGTGAAGAAGGGCGAGGCCGACGGCATGATCTGCGGAACCATCAGCACCACGGCGCGGCACTTGCACTACATCGATGAGGTGCTCGGGCGCCGCGCCGACGCCACCGTTTACGGGACGATGACGGGTTTGATCCTGCCGGGCCGGCAATTGTTCATCGTCGATACCCATGTCAATCTGGATCCGAGCGCTGAACAACTGGCGGAGCTTGCGCAACTCGCGGCCGGCCAGCTCTGCGCATTTGGTCTGGTTCCCAAAGTGGCGCTGCTGTCCCATTCCAATTTCGGTTCCAGCAATGCGCCGTCGGCACAGAAGATGCGCGCCACCCTCGCGTTGCTTAAGGCGCGTATGCCCGATCTGGAAGTGGATGGCGAAATGCATGGCGATTGCGCGTTGGACGCGGCCGCCCGGCACGCGATACTGCCCAACAGCATGCTGCACGGCAGCGCCAATTTGCTGATCTGCCCCAACCTCGACAGTGCCAGCATTGCGTACAACCTGCTCAAATCAGCAGCCGGCCACAATGTCGCCATTGGCCCGATACTGCTCGGATGTTCCGCGTCGGCGCACATTTTAACGCCGGCTGCGACCGTGCGCCGCATTGTCAACATGACCGCCGTGGCAGTGGTGAATGCGAACGGGGCGCTCGCTTCCGTAGATTGTTGACTGGCTGCAGCGCAATAGGTCGAGCGCTTTGTCGTGGGGCCAACTCGGTGTAGGCTTGTGGCTACCAACCTTTGCGAGGTAACCGCGATGCGACTCAGCAAACATTTCCGCGCTTCCTTGAGCTGCGCCATCGCCCTCGCCGGCGCATGTACGTGGGCCGCGGCCGGCATCGCGGCCGCCGCGCCCACCGACGATCGGCAACCGGTGGCGAGCACCTGGCAGCATCACTCGGCGACATTCCACTATTTTGGGATCATTGCGCAATATAGCTGCGCCGGGATTGAAGATCACGTGCGTGGTCTGTTGCTGTATTTCGGGGCGCGGGCGGATCTCAAGGTCAAGGCCAACGGCTGCCCGCACGAGATTGCGCCGGGCCGCGTCGCCTCTCTCGAGGCTGATTTTTATACCCTGGCTCCGGCGGCCGATGCCAGCGCGGCCGATACCGTTGAGGCCCACTGGACCGCGCTCAACGTTAATCCCTGGCGCCCCATCATCATGAGCGACGGCGACTGCGAACTGATGGCACAGATGAAAGAGCTTATCGTCAAAAGTTTCTCGCTGCGGGCCTTGAGCTATCGCACCGACTGCGTACCGCAGGAAATCAACGGCTTTTCCATCAAGGCGCAGGTGCTCAAGGCCTTGCCGCCTCCGGCCACGGCCGCCGTCAGGAACTAGTGCTGATAGTCGCGGCTCTTCCAATTGGCGCCGCGGCCCCGCCAGAAATTCAACGCCGACCCGAACGTCGCGGCCATGTAGAACAGCGCCATCAAGGGCAGTGCGGCGGCCCAGAGATAGCTGCGCTGGTAACGGGTCAGGGTGGGCGCAAAGCTTGCGGCCGCCAGTAGACAGGCGCTGAGGCCGGCCAGAAACCCCCAGCCCCGACAAAACAGCGCAGCCGCGGGCGGCACCAGCCAGACGAGCGTCAACGCAGCCAGCGTCAGGAAAAGCAGCGCGGCGGAGTGGCGTAGTTGGGTGAATGCCGTTCGCGAAATCATTTGCCAGATATCGGCGAAGCTCGGGTAACGCCGCATGGATGTGGCGAGACCGGAGTGGCCGAGATAAATGCCGCCCATCGGCTTGACTGCTCTTGCCAAAGCCACATCGTCGATGAGGGACTCCTTGATCGCGGCCAGTCCGCCAATGCGCGCGAGCATCTCGCGGCGGATCAGCACGGTCCCGC
>DATMKO010000326.1:0-8519 GCA_035571175.1 Steroidobacteraceae bacterium
GCCGCAAATTTGAAAGCCACGGTCATCATTCAACACGATGCGCGCGACATCGATAAATTGCCGGCTTTTCCGGCCTCCGCCAAATAAGTGAGCCACACAATGCATGCAACTCCCGATCCTCGGCACGCCGTGCGCAAAACCGCGGTCCTGTTTGTTCTAGCGGCGTGTTATTGGGTTGCCGCCTGCTCGGCATCGAACTCCGCCGCCTCGAGGCTCGCGGCGCAGAACGCGCTGTTCGAAGAGTACTACCAAGCCGATCTTCTGGCTCATCCGGAGCGTGCAACCGCAATCGGGGATTATCGTTATAACGATCGCCTCGATGATTACTCTCCCGCCGCGATACTGCAACAGCATGAGCGCGACGAGAGCTATCTTGCGCGCCTGAATGCGATTTCGGCCGCCGATTTTGCGGAGCAGGACAAGGTCTCGCACGAAGTTTTATTGCGTGCGCTCACGCAGCGCAATGCAAATTTCAAATTCAAGGAATACGAGATGCCGGTGAATCAGATGGACGGGCCGCATCTGCGCCTCGCCGATCTGCCATTGTCCGCTCCGCTCGACTCCGTCAAGCACTATGAGGACTACGTGGCGCGATTGCATCAGATACCGCGCGTGTTCACCGAGACCGAAGCCGTACTTCGCAGCGGGATGGCCGACAAGCTCATGCCGGTGCGGTTTCTCATCGAAAAGATTCCGGCGCAGTGCGACGGCGTGATCGCGGCGGAGCCATTTTTGCTGCCGACCAAGAAATTTCCGGCGTCAATATCCACCGAGGACCAGCAGCGCCTGACCAAGGCGATCTCCGATGCGGTCGTCAACGATGTTATTCCGGCGTACAAGGAATTCGCCCAGTTCATTGCCACGCAATACGCGCCGCAGGGCCGCACCAGCTTGAGCGTCGAGTCGCTGCCCGACGGCAAGGAGCGCTATCTTAACGACATTCGCAGCCGCACCACGGTCAGCAATCTGAGCCCCGCGCAGATTCACGAGATCGGTTTGCACGAGATCGAACGCATCCAGGCCGATATGCTGGCCATCGCCAAAAATCTGGGCTTCAAGGATCTGGCCTCGTTCCGCGAATCGCTGAAGACCAACACCAAGTACATTCCCGCATCGTCCGACCAGATTCTGGACGACTTCCGCAAATACATTGCGCAGATGCAGCCCAAGCTCAAGGATCTTTTCGGTTACATCCCGGGATCGCCGGTCACCGTTGAGGCCATACCGGAATTCCAGGCGGCGGCAGCCACGCACTATCAAACCGGCACCCCCGATGGCAAACGCCCCGGGCGCGTCGTGGTCGCCACCTCGAATTTCGCGCACCGCACGCTGGTTGACGATGAGGCCACTGCCTATCACGAAGGCATACCCGGACATCACATGCAGCAGTCGGTGGCGCAACAAATGACGGGATTGCCGAAGTTTCGCCAGCACGCCGGCAATTCCGGCTATATCGAGGGATGGGCGCTGTATGCCGAGCAGCTCGGCAAGGAAGTCGGTTTCTACCAGGACCCGATCAGCGATTATGGCCGCTTGAGCAGCGAGCTATTTCGCGCGGTGCGGCTGGTCGTTGATACCGGCCTGCATTCCGAAAACTGGAGCCGCGATCAGGTGGTCGAATTCTTCCGCAAGTATGAAGCGGTGGATGAGCCCACCATCCAATCCGAAACCGATCGTTACATCGCCTGGCCGGCGCAGGCGCTCTCCTACAAGCTCGGCCAGCTCAAATTTCGCGAGCTCCGCGACCGGGCGCAAAAGGAGTTGGGCGCCAAGTTCGATATCCGCAGCTTCCATGACGAGATGCTGAACGGCGGAGTCCTGCCGCTCGATCTCTTGGACTCGCGCACCGACAGCTGGATCAGGGCGCAGAAGCTTCTCGGCAAACCCGCGGCCAATTGAGGACGCGGTTACGGCGAGGACAACACGAATTGATTGCCGTCGGGATCCTTGAACACGGCGAATTCGCCCCACGGCTGCTTTTCGGGACCTGAAACGAATTCCACGCCGCGTGCGGTGAGCTGCCGGTAGGTCGCCGCCACATCATCGCAGGCGAATGAGCCGTTGAAAAATGTGCCGATGCGGCTTTCATGCCCGTCGGGGGTGAACAACACCACGCGGGTGGCTGAATTGGCAACCCGCAGCTCGATCCAGCGCTGCTTCTCGTTGAAGACCTGGTCGGTGGCCACGTCGAATCCCAGTTTCTCGGTATAGAATTTCAGCGCCCTGTCCTGATCCTTGGTCGGTATGCCGACAAACTTGAGCTGGGTAATCATCCAAAACCCTCCGTTGACGTTGGCGACTCGAGGGAATTATTCAACATTTCCGGGGTGCATAGCGCCGATTATCGCTATAGTAATTAACGATGCAGCGCTTCAACTTGGACAGCTATGTGGTGGACGTGCTGATGCCCGATCTCGTGGGCCACGATCGGCGGCCGGCAACATTCGTCGTTTATCTATTTCTGTTGCACCGCGCAGCGGCGGCCAAGCGCGACTCGGTGTCGGTCAGCCTGCAGACCATCGCCACGCGCACCGGACTGTCGAAGTCCACTGTTCAGACCGCGATTCGTCATTTGCGCCGCCGCCGGCTGCTGGATCCTACGGTCACGGCGACGGTGAACGACCCGGTGCGGCGAATATTGAGGCCCTGGAATCGGGGCTAGTCCGACCGGCTATCGCAACAGATTTTCACAATCACCGCGGCCGGCGAAGCCGATCTGACGCCAGGCCTCAAAGGCAACGATTGCCACGGCGTTGGAGAGATTGATGCTGCGGCTGCCTGCCCGCATGGGGATGAACAAGGAATTGTCGCGACCCACCTTGGCTAACACGGGCTCCGGCAGCCCGCGGCTTTCCGGTCCGAACAGGAACGCGTCGCCTTCGCGATATGCGACATCGCTGTAGCAGCGTTGTGCCCGGGTCTCGACGCAGAACACACGGGCGTCCTTGAGCGCCGCCAAACAGGCGTCGAGGTGCGGATGAACCAAAACCTTCGCCAAATCGTGATAGTCCAGTCCGGAACGCTGCAGGCTCTTGTCGTCGAGTCGAAAACCCAACGGTTTGATCAAATGAAGCGCGGCGCCGCTATTCGCGCACAAGCGTATGGCGTTGCCGGTGTTCGGCGGAATCTCCGGTTCCAACAGCACGATGTGAAACATCGTCCGGCTACTCAACCGCCGCGGCGCGTCGGCTCTTGGAGCATGACCAGCTGCGTCGGGTACGCGAACTCCACGCCTGAATGCCGCAGCTCATCGATGATGCGAAAATTGACTGCCTGCTGCAAATCCAGCACGGGGTTGACCGCGGGTTGCTGCACGAAGTACGAAAGCTCGAATTGGAAAGCGCTCTCGCCGAGCGTTTTCAAGTGGCAGCGCTCGAACCGCGCGTTCGGCTGCTCGCGAACGATGCCCGCCAGCAATTCCGGCACGCCTTTGAGCTTGTCGCTCGGCGTGCCGTAGGGCAGGCGAATCGTCGCCAGTACGCGCTGTTCCTGCAGGCGGCCGAAGTTGCGCACGCGGCTCTTCAGGATGTCGGCATTCGACAAGATGATCTGCTCGCCGCTGTCGCTGCGCAGTCGCGTGGTTTTGATGCCGATGTGTTCGACCCTGCCGATGCAGGTATCGATGGTCAAATTGTCGCCGACCACGAATGGCTTATCGAGGGCGATCGACAACGACGCGAACAGATCGCCCAACACATTCTGCAGCGCGAGTGCCACTGCGACGCCGCCGACTCCCAAACCCGCCAGCAGCGCGGTGATGTTGACGCCGAGATTGTCGAGCGCCACCAGGATCAACAGCGACCAGATCAGCATGCGCGCGACGAAGTTGATGATGTCGAGCGATCCGGAGAAAACCCGGTCGGCGCCGCGCTCGAGCTGCTTCGTTTCCAGGTAAAAGCGCACGCTCCGGGCGGCCCAGAGTCCGACCTGGATCAGGATCAGAATGAGTACGGTGTGACCCACGGCGCGCTGAATCCCGTCGGGCAAGGTGAGGCTTTCCTGCGCCGCATCGAGTGCAATCGCTAGAAACAGAATCTGCTTGGTGTTGTCGATCAGATAGGCGATGAGTCGGATCAGCGTCGGATTCTGCGCGCTGGAGTAGCGTTTGAATCGCGATGCGATGGCCTTGCGCAAAACCCATAGCGCCGCCCACACCGCCGCCGCCACCATGGCAGCAGTCATCCAATCCTTGAGCGAGTTGCCGAGCAGCAGCCCGTTCACGGCGCCGATTTTCTTTGCCAGATAATCGCCCATTTGCAAATTATAGGCTGCCGCGCCGGGCCTCGCGGAACGCTAGTTGACGTCTACCATGCCGAGCTCCTTCATCTTGCGCGTCAGGGTATTGCGGCCCCAACCCAGGAGTTTCGCCGCATCCTGCTTGAGGCCGTCGGCCTTGCGCAACGCCACGCGGATCAATATTCGCTCCACTTCGGGCACCGCCTGATCCAACAGTCGCAGCGTTCCCGCGTCCAGCTCCTGTTCCGCCCAGTGCGAAAGCTTCGCCATCCAGTCGTGATTCGTGGCATGCCCGGCCGCGGCGCCGCCGAGATCGGGAGGAATGTCCTCGGCGCGAACCTCGCGTCCCGGCGCGGTTACCGTGAGCCGGCGGCAGGCGTTCACCAGCTGGCGTACGTTGCCGGGCCAGTCGTAAGTCACGAGCGCGGTTTCTGCCGGCGTAGTCAATATTTTCGGCTCGACCCCAAGTTCCTGCCCGGCCACCGACAGGTAATGGCGCAATAATTCCGGAATGTCCTCGCGCCGCTCGCGCAGCGGCGGGATTTCGATGCGAATGACATTGAGCCGGTGCAGAAGATCCTCGCGAAAATGTGCGGATTTCACGCGCGCCTCGAGATCCTGGTGAGTCGCCGCAATCACACGCACATCGACCTTGACCGGCGTCTGCCCGCCGACGCGATAAAATTCGCCTTCCGCCAGGACCCGCAGCAGCCGTGTCTGCAGGGCCGGCGACATGTCGCCGATTTCGTCGAGAAACAGTGTGCCGCCGTCCGCTTGTTCGAAGCGGCCGCGGCGCAGTGTATCGGCGCCCGTGAACGCGCCTTTCTCATGGCCGAACAACTCGGACTCGAGTAGGTCCGCGGTGAACGCCGCGGTGTTGAGTGCGACGAAGGCTTTGCTGGAGCGCGGGCTATGGCGATGCAATGCACGCGCCACGAGCTCCTTGCCGGTGCCGGACTCGCCGGTGATCAACACCGTCATGCTCGAGCGCGACAACCGGCCTACGGCGCGAAACACCTGCTGCATTGCCGCCGCCTGCCCGAGAAGCTCCGGGATGCTGCGCCGGGTGGCGTCGACGTCCGTGGAGACCGTGGCTTGCTGCGCAGCGCGGCGCACCAGATCCACTGCCTTGTCGATATCGAAGGGCTTTGGCAGATATTCAAACGCTCCACCTTGGTAGGCCGCCACCGCCGCGTCCAAATCCGAGTGTGCCGTCATCACGATGACCGGCAGCCCCGGCCGCGACACCTGAATTTCCTTGAGTAAATCCAGACCGCTGCGGCCTGGCATGCGAATGTCCGTCATCAAGACGTCGGGCGCATCGCCGCGCAGCGCCGTCAACACGTTATCCGCTTGATCAAAACATTTGGCCAGCATGCCGCTGCCTTTCAAGGCCTTTTCCAGCACCCATCGAATGGAGGCATCGTCATCGACCAACCACACCTGCAGCGGTTTTGAGTTCATACGGAGTCCATCGGCAAGGAAATGAGGAATATTGTTCTGCCCGGGGCGCTGTCGAACTCGATCAGCCCGCCGTGGCGGCTGACGAGATCCTGCGCTATGCCCAACCCCAAGCCCGTGCCGTCGGCGCGTCCGGATACCAGCGGATAGAAAATGGTGTCGCGAATTTCGGTGAGCACCCCGGGGCCGTTGTCTTCGAACTGAATGGAAGCAGCCAGCCGGTGGCGGTGCGCGCCGACGCTCACGTTGCTCATCGCGCGAGTTCTCAAGATCAGACGCGGCGCCTGCACAGCCTCGCCCGACAGCGCCTGGATTGCGTTGCGGCCCAGGTTGAGCATCGCCTGAATGATGTGGTTGGGGTCCACCGTGAGGGGCGGCAGACTGGGATCATAGTCGCGATCGATGGTCACGCGTTCGGGCGCTTCGCTGCGCAGCAGGTGGTACACGCGCTCCAGCAATTCGTGAACATTGACCAGCTGCTTGGCAGGCGGACGTCCGGGACCCAGCATGGAATCGAGCAGATTGGTGAGCCGGTCCGCCTCACTGATGATCACGCGCGTGTATTCGCGTAAGCTGGGATCCAGCAGTTCCCTTTCGAGCAGTTGCGCGGCGCCGCGCAATCCGCCGAGCGGATTTTTGATCTCGTGCGCGAGCTGGCGGACCATCAAGCGGCTTCCACCCAACTGCGCCAGCAGCGCGTTCTCCCTGGTGAGGCGCCGGTGCTGTGTGATGTCTTCGATCTCCAGGAGCAGCTGCTGACTGTCCTGTCCGATGGTTACCTGCGTCACGGCACAGTCAAGGATGCGGTCGACGCCGCCGGGCGCCGGCCATGCGAGTTCGCGCTGCACCACGGCTTCGCCGCCCTTGCGCGCTCGCTCGAACAGCGGCAACAACGTATCGGCGCCGCGCGTCAATTCGGCGATCGGCCGTCCGAGAGCTTGATTCAGTCCGACCCCGAGCAGAGTCTGCGCGGCGGCGTTCAAGTACCCGACATGCAGATCCCGATCCAGCAGAAAAACGCCGGTCACCATCGCATCGAGCAGTTCTGTGCCGTCGATGCGCGGCGTAGCTATTAACAGCTCAGCCGACATCGAGCATCCGCAAATTCGGTCGGGTGGGCTACTTGTGCTGCGGCGACAGTGCTGAAGGCTGCCGCACGAAAAAGCTGACGCTGCCGGTGCTCAAGGATTCGCCGGTCGCTTGATCGGTGACGGTTGCGGCTATGGCATAGGTGCCGCGATCCAAGCGCGGCAGCGCGAACGACGTGGCGTCCGGCGGCTGATCCGTCAGCTGTTTGCCGTTCAAATGCCAGGTGATGACCTGGTTGGGCTTGAGACCCGGCGCCAGCGCCAGATTCACCCCGACCACCTCGTCGCCGAAGAATGTCTGATCGGCGGCCGGGGAAGTAATTGCAAATTGAGTAAATTCGAGTCCGGGTTTGGACGGTTTCTTGGCGCCTGGGTTGGCAACGCCCGCGAGCGGCACCACCGTTCCACTTTTCGCAGCGCTCGAGGTATATATTTTCTCGGCGCCGGGCACCGCCTGATCCGAGTAGTGGACCACGCCGTCGGCGTCGACCCATTTGTAGACCACGGTGGCTGAGGCGCCAAATGCAGCCAGGGCGCCTAGGACAAAGCATAGTATCCGTGGGTGCATAGATCCAAAGCATAGCCCGATCGCCTCCCGACCACAAAACGAGGTGCCGGCGGCGTGACCGCCGTCACCTTAATCCCTGAAGCACCCTGAACGAATCCTCACAAGCTGTAGTACATCTCCACTTCGATCGGATGCGTGGTCATGCGCAAACGCGTCACTTCCTTCATCTTCAACTCGATGTAGGCGTCGATCAAATCGTCGGTGAATACGCCGCCGGCCTTCAAGAAGCCCCGATCCTTGT
The DNA here is from genome assembly GCA_035571175.1 of Steroidobacteraceae bacterium. Taxonomy (GTDB): domain Bacteria; phylum Pseudomonadota; class Gammaproteobacteria; order Steroidobacterales; family Steroidobacteraceae; genus Bog-1198. The sequence continues at coordinate 7,595 of DATMKO010000326.1, forward strand.
CCAGATAGTCGAGCGCCATGTCCAGCGAGTGGCACACCGTCGGAATTTTCTTGTCTTCCTCCGGCTCCAAGTCGTACAAATCCTTGTCCGCCGGATCGCCCGGGTGAATCTTGTTCTGAATGCCGTCGAGACCCGCGAGCAACATGCAAGCGAACATGAAATACGGATTTCCGGTTGCATCCGGAAAGCGCACTTCGATGCGCCGGCCCTTCGGATTGGAAATCCAAGGAATGCGGATCGAAGCGGAGCGGTTGCGCGCCGAATACGCAAGTTTCACGGGCGCTTCGAAACCCGGCACCAGGCGCTTGTAGCTGTTGGTGCTGGCATTGGTGAAGGCGTTGATGGCGCGCGCATGCTTGATGATGCCGCCGATATAATAAAGCGCGATGTCGGAAAGGCCGCCGTACTTGTCGCCCGCGAACAGCGCCTTGCCTTCCTTTTGCAGGGACTGATGCACGTGCATGCCATTGCCGTTGTCGCCGACGATGGGTTTCGGCATGAAAGTCAGCGTTTTCCCGTAGCCGTTCGCGACGTTTTGCAGCGCATATTTCAAGATCTGCACTTCGTCGGCTTTCTTGGTGAGCGTGTTGGCGGCGACGTTGATCTCGCCTTGTCCGGCGGTCGCCACCTCGTGATGATGTACTTCGAACTTCAGTCCCATTTCCTCGCAGGCCATCGACATGGCAGTGCGGATGTCCTGCTGCGAATCGACCGGAGGCACGGGGAAGTAGCCGCCCTTGACGCCGGGGCGATGACCCTTGTTGGCATCGTCGTAGGTTTTGCCGGAATTCCAGGCGCCCTCATACGAGTCGACCTCGTACGAACAGCCGTTCATGCCGGAACTGAACGTGACGCTATCGAAGATGAAGAACTCATTCTCCGGACCGAACAACGCCGAGTCGGCGATTCCGGAAGCCTTCAAGTG
>DATMKO010000327.1:0-8298 GCA_035571175.1 Steroidobacteraceae bacterium
CTGCGTCATGGACAATTGACTGGACGACAGCCGGTCGAGCGACTGCAGCAGGCGGCGGCATAGTTGCTGAGCCACGCTGTGATGACGGTTGCAGACTGCGGTCTGGGCCATCTGCGTAATCAGCGCCTGCGTGTAGCGCAGTAGCAGCGTCTGCAGTTGGCCGGCCTGATGAAATTCTTGTGTGAGCCGCTTCGCGGTGATGCGATAGGCAAATCCGGCGCTTTGCACGATTGCGCGGCTCAGCATGGATTCACCGCCCATGAACAATGCAACGCCGACCAGACCCTCTCTGCCGACAACCGAAATCTCGGCAGACGCACCATCGCGCATCACATAGGACATCGAGACGATGCAGTTGACCGGAAAATAAACATGGCGCAGCACGTGACTTGGCTCGTGCACGATCTTGCCGAGGGGCATGGGCACGAGTTGCAGGTGCGGATAGATCCGCCCACGTTCCGCGGCGTGCAACGCGGCGAGCAAATTATTTTGCTGGGGACTGAAGCCGTCCCGCACCGCCGCTTTGTCTGAAGCGCAGCTACCCGCGGCCAGTTCGAGCGCTCATCGAGGGAGTGAAAAAACAGGACACAGCCATCCGGCGTATTTGCACCGCACAGTTGTGTCCTGTGTGACGAATTACGTGGGGGGAAGTACGGCCCACGAATGCGTTGTCGAACCGGGCAACTCCATGGCCGTCAGACGCTTCTCGGACACCCAGAAGGTCAGTTTTTCGCCGACGGACATGTCTGAGAACTTTTCAAATTTGCCATTCACGTGCACGCCTTGAACGGTGCCGGCCCCAGGCTTGAAGCTGAAGGTGGTCACGGTTGCACCGCTGGAGTCGAGCAACTCCACGGTCATGAACTGCGGGCTGGAAATGTACACCTTGGCTACGAATTTTGCGTAGCGCTGGCCCTTGTACACCCTCGCGTCCTGACAGGCGCCAGGCGCCTTCGGGTACTTCGCAAGGAAGGCCTTGCTGAACTGAAGATCCGAGCACGAGACTTGAGGAAGTTTGTCGGGATCGATCGCGGCAAATGCCGTGGTGATCATCAGCGGCAGCGCGAGTGTAGCGAGCAACCATTTGGCTCTTATCATCATGACCGGAAACCTCCTAAATTTATCGAACGCGCGCCCCCGCAGGGCAACGTGAAGCGCGCTCGGTTGGCAACTCTACGGGCTCAGAATAGTCACGGGGCCCGCCTGCGCCTATATGACCAAAGTCCAATTCAATGCACCGGCTTCACACTTAACACGCTGATATCTGTGGTATATCACGCCTGAAAATACCCGCCTATGTGTGGTAACGCACAGAAGACCCCCCAGTTGAAGTCGCATCGTCATATCCGCGGAGTATGCTGTGGCCTGAAAGGGCGGAAAGTTGAACTAGAATCGCTGCCGCAAGGGCCTTTATGGATGTTTGTATCGCCGTTGCCATGTTTTTTCGAGCCGCACTATCGCTTCCGTTGAATGGGCTTTTCCGGCCGGGACGGGATTAGCGATGGAGGCCCTGGTTACTCGCGCGCTCGAGAACGGGGTCGCACTCGGACTCTCGGCGACTTCGCTCGCGCTTGTCGCCATCTGGCTGGTCGAGAGACGCCGGCGCCTAAGCGCCGAGAATTTGCACGCCGCGAGTCAAGAACGTCTGGCGCTGATCTCGTCCATCGCCAGCCTGGGCTTTTGGAGTTGGGATGCAGCCACAGACCGGGTGTGGGCCAGCAAGCATGCGCGCGGCATTCTCGCGCTCGACCATGAGACTGCGCTGACAGGCGCATCGTTGATTGCCGCGATTCACCCCGAGGACCGCCCGAGCGTCTTGCGGATCATCAACTCGCCCGGGCCTGCAATCGACACGATGGAGATGGAGCTACGCGTCGTGGGCGGCGGCAATGAGATTCGCTTCGTCACTGCCAAAGCGTGCGCGTATCGCGATGCGAAAAAGTCGGTCAATAGAGTCGTAGGCTACGTGGTCGACGATGGCCAGCGCAAACGATCCGCGGCGGAATTGCTCAAAATGCAACACAAGCTCAAGCATCTGGCGCGGGTGGCCATGCTGGGCGAGCTTTCCGGTGCTCTGGCGCACGAGCTGCAGCAGCCGCTTACTGCGATATTGTGCAACGCCAATGCCGCGCAGCTGCTGAGCAAAAAAGACAAACTGGACATCGCGGAACTGCAGGACATACTGCAAGAGATAGTGAGCGACGACAAGAATGCCGGGCAGATCATCCAACGATTGCGGGCACTTTTGCTGCGCGGGGAAACGCAATTTCAGCACTTGGAGATCGGCGATCTATTGGGCGACGTTCTGGCCCTGGCGCGCGGCAAGCTCAGGGAGCGCAACGTTCAAGTCAACACCCGGGTCGACCGTCATCTTCCCGAGATACAGGGCGATCGCGTTGAACTACAACAGGTTTTGCTGAATCTGCTGTTAAACGCCTCTGAATCGATGAACGACAATCCGGCGCGCGATCGACGCATCGAGGTGGTGGTGGCGCTCGCCGACGATGAGGGCGCCGTCCGCGTTTCAGTTCTCGACTGTGGCAAAGGCATCGACGCCGATAAGCTCGAGCGTGTGTTTGAACCCTTCTTCTCGACCAAGGACGGCGGGATGGGGCTTGGGCTTGCGATCAGCCATTCCATTGTCATTGCACACGGTGGGCGCCTGTGGGCTACGAATAGGCCCGACCGCGGAGCAGCATTTCATTTCACACTACCAATAAAGACAGGGAAGGAAAGCCATGAACGGCACAACGAGTACAGTGTTTATAGTGGATGACGCCCGGGAAGTTCGCACCGGGCTTTCGCGCCTGCTGGCGGCTGCCGGTTATCGGGTACGCGCATTCGAATCAGCCGCCAGTTTCTTGAAGGAACATGACGCTGAGGCGCCAGGCTGCTTGTTGCTTGATGTGTGCATGCCGGGCTTGAGCGGCCTCGACCTGCAGCACACCCTTGTCGGCTCGCCCGATGCCCGCCCAATCGTGTTTCTGACGGGACGCGGCGATGTCCAAACCAGCGTGCATGCCATGAAGGAAGGAGCGGTCGATTTTCTCACCAAACCGGTCGACGATACGCAGCTATTCGCAGCGGTCGATCAGGCACTCAAGCGCGACGCGGAGCAGCGTCTGGAACGTGCCATCCGCGATACCATCCAACGGCGCCTCGCGATGCTGACACCGCGGGAGCGGCAGGTTATGGCGCACGTCATCCGCGGCCGGCTCAACAAACAGATTGCCGCTGACCTGGGCACCGGCGAAAAAACGGTGAAAGTGCACCGCGCGCGCGTTATGTCGAAGATGGTGGCTCGCTCGGTTGCGGAACTCGTACAACTCGCGGCGCGCGTCGGGGTTGGCGTCGAGCCGTCCGTGGGCGCGGGTACCGCCGGCATCGGTTGGAGGCAGCCCTAGCCTAATGTCCAACTTCCAGATGGCGCAATAGGGCGTACAAGGGGTCTTTATTTTGCGGTGGAAGGCCCGTGATCGCAGTTGTCGACGACGAGGAATCGGTTCGCAAGGCCGTGGTCCGGGTACTGCGCGCGGCCGGATTCGCGGCCCACGGTTTTGCTTCGGGCGAAGATTTCCTGAAGTCCTGGCATTTTGATCGACCGGATTGTTTGGTCCTTGATTTGCAGATGCCGGACGTTTCGGGAACGGAAGTCCAGCACGCGCTCAACATCGCCGGGGCGAATTTTCCCATCGTCATCATCACCGCGCACGATGCGCCCAGTATGCGCGAGGAGTGCATGCGCCTGGGCGCTGTCGCCTATTTGTGCAAACCACTGGACATTCGCACCCTGCTCGATCAAGTGACGCTGGCTTTGGATTCGTCGGGCTGATGGATCAAAGTCCAATTGCAATATCAAACTGCGGCACGGAGTCTGTCGCGTCGGCGTCAGCCTTGCGCGGAGGAATCATCATGGTGTCGAGAACAGCCGGAATCCGCATGCTCGCCGCGGTGCTCATGGTCGGCAGCAGCATGGCTGCCGGGCAAACCCCGCAGCCCTCCCTCCCGGAGCGTGTGGCGGGTCTCAAAGCTGCCTTCGCCGCGAGCCAGGGTGCCTTGCGGCAGTACGAATGGATCGAAACCACGGTGGTCAGCCTCAACGGCGAGGAGAAATCGAACAAGCAACAGCGCTGCTACTATGGAGCGGATGGCGCGCTGCAAAAGGTACTGATCGATGCATCGCCGCCGCCCGCGAGCAAGCCGGGGCTGCGCGGCAGGATCATCGCCAACAAGAAAGCGGAGTTGACCGGGTACATGCAAAACGCGGTGAGTCTGGTGAAAACCTATGTGCCGCCCGATCCGGTCAAGATTCAGGCGGTGAAGGATGCAGGCAAGGTCAGCATCCAGGTGCTGGAACCCGGCAAACGCGCGCAAATCAATTTCGCGGACTACCAGAAGCCGGGCGACAACCTGGCGATATCGATTGATATTGCGAATAACATTGTTTCGGGTGTCGGAGTGTCCACCTATCTCGATAGCGCGACGGATGTCGTCACCCTGAATGCGGTCATGGGTCAATTGAACGACGGCACGCTGTACACGTCCAGCGTCACGCTCAACGCCGCCGCCAAGAACCTGATCGTCACGGTGCAGAACTCGGGTTACCGCAAGACCAACTGACGGGCAACATGAGGCGGCTGCGCGACCTGCGAGCCGCGATGAACCAACCAATCCGCGGCGTCCCGGCGCCGGCCGCCCTAAATATTAGGACTTTGGTCGCATAGACTGAATCGACGCCCGTCGCTAATTTCACTCGGCCTAACTCTTAAACTGGACAAGCGGTGGAACGCACATGATGAAAACCAAATTGCTTTGGATGTTGCCGGTCGCAGTGCTGTTGGGAATTTCGGCGTGCAACAGCACGCCGCTCACAACCACGCTGCAGCCTATGGCAACGGACTTCGCACTCAAGCGCGCCCGATTCGACATGAATTGTCCGACCGCGACAGCTTCGGTGCTCACGAGCGAAGTCATCCAACCGCCGGCCCGGGCGTTGATGATCAACCAGGGCCCGGAACGCGCTCAGTACACGATCGGCGTCAGCGGATGCGGTCAGCGGGAGACGCTACAGGTGCTGTGCGCACAGGGTAGCGATGGCTGTTTCGTAGCCCAGTAACGCGCCCGGCCCAGCAACACCGGTTGGCGCGCTTGAGCAATTGCTTCGCGATCACCGCGCATGTATCGATTCGGATAGGGCGGTCAAATCGCGCGGAGCCACGCGAATAATGCCGGATCGCGGACTGTCGATGTCGGCGATCAGCAGGAAGGCAAGGGATACGATGAACGGCAGCACCCCCATCAGGATGCTTTCCTTTCGCGTGTTTTGCGCGCCATAGCCGATCAACATATGGGAGATGACGGCAATTGCCGCCATCAGAAACCACGCCGCGCGCGGGATGCGGTTCCACCAGGAAAAGTCCGTATATCCCTGCGAATTCAAGACATCGTTCATACCGGAGATCACCAGGCTGCCGATGGCGGTGGGCTGTGCCGCAGCGGTGCCGCGCACCGCGGACCACAGCTGCATCTGCAACTGCGAAGTGCGGGTTTGGATCTGCTGCAGCTCCTGCGCGCTGCCTGCCCGATAGAACGCCAACCGCTGATCGATGTAAGCCTGCAATAACATGCGCACCTGCGTGGCGTCCGTCGCGGCCATCAGGTCGGTACGCACGAACTCCGTGCCGATCGCATTGGCCTCCGCCTCTTCGTAGTTCTTGCGCTGCTCGTAGCGGCCAGTGGCCATCGAGAAGGTGAACCCGATGATCAGTCCGTTCAGCGTCAGCGTGGCCGCGAGGATGGTGGCGAAATCCCTGTGCGCGTCCGGGTCGAGCTTGATCCATCTTCTGAGAAAGGATGCGCCAAAGCGCGCCGCGAGCCACAGAATCACGAATGACAGCGCGAACAGCAGCAGTGGATGGTCCAATACGCGGTACATCTTCCTGGCTCGGGATTGCTAGAGCTGCGGCGCGGCGCGTGCAGCGGACAATTTACTCGGCCTTCTGCCAGCCGGAGTCTGGATTGTATTGGTTGATTTTGGCGGCGACGGCGGACGTGTTCGGGCCGAGATCTTTTTCGTACACGACGCCGCTCTTGTCCACCATGAAACTCATGACGCCGCTGCTCCCGTAGATGGCGGGAGTGGCGAGCACCGCGAAACCACCGCGCATCTCGCCGTTGACGATATAACTTCCGGTCTTGGCCGAATCGCCCGCGCCGGTGAGAATGCGAAAGTTGTAGCCATGATAGGCCGGCGGCTGTCCTTTGATGTGTCGATAGCCTTCGGCAGCCGCTTCCGCCGCCAGTTCGCCCAGCGGACTCAGCTGCTCGGGGTCCTCGGATTTCCAGTAAAGGCCGTCATGCTTGCCGGGAGTACTGGCGATCCTTTGTGCATAGATGCCGGCAGGCTTGCCGTCGTGGGCCTGTGCAGCATATTCCTGCTGAGCATCAACAAAGGCCTGACATACGCGAATGGTAGTCAGCTCGTTGCGGCCAATGCGCCGGTAGAGGATTTCCCGCGCCCCCTCGGCCGTATCGAAACGCCACGCCTGGCCTTCCTTCACCAACGGAATGGGGAACGGCCATTCCTCGTTTCCAATATAGAGAACCTCACGGGTGGGGCTGACGGTCATCAGGGCCGCTTTTTCCCCGTAGGCCACCAGAAAAACCTCGCGACCATGCTGATCCCTGACCGGATCGCCGGAATTCAGAATCTTCTCACCTTCGGGTCCGAACAGGGCGCGCAGCGCGTTGATGTCGCCCGCCTTATTGCCGTCCACCAATGCCACGACCGCATCTTCGGGGGTGGCGAAGGTCTTCTGTTGCACTTTCGGTTGCGCGTTCTGCGCAAGTACGGTGCCGCAGCCAAGCAGTGCCGTTAGCGCAATACCTGCCGAGATCGAGGAGATTTTCATGTTGCTATTTCCCTGGCGCCACTAGCTAAGGTTTGCGGCCCTGTGCACGCGGCGCGCTCTGTCCGCGCGGTGCGCTAGCTTGGGCTCGCGACGCGCTGCCTTGTCCGCGTTGGCTCGCGGCGCGTTCGGCGCTGCCGTTCTGGTAGCCGCTGAAAGCGCTGGAGCTGGTTTGCGCGCGCTCGGTGGGTCGCACGTTTGACGTGCCGGCATAGCCGCGCGAACCGTAATCGGGCTTTCCTTGATTTGGCGCCGGGCGTTGAGTGGGTGTGCCTGGCTGGGTAGCGGGACGAGCGCCGGAACCCGCCGCGGGCCGCGCGGGCTGCGTCGCGCCGTTACCGCCGCCGGCCGGCAATGTCGTTGGGCGTTGCCCCGGCGTCGCTCCGGCTCCTGGGCGCGCTCCGGGTGATGTCGCGGGAAGTGGAGTAGCCGGCCGCGCCATGGGTGTGTAGGGCGTGGGTCGCGGGGTAACACCACCCCGGTATCCCGGATTATTCACGGTAACTCTATTTATGTTCACCGTTGTCGATGAATACGCGTACGGCCGCGGACGATAGTAGCCGCCATACGGCACGGGCACCGGTCGAACATAGGGATAGCGGCCATAGGGCGGCACCACCCACGCGCCGCCGCGGACCACCACCGTATGCGAGTGCCAACCCATACCCCATGCGCCCCATCCGTAGGGGGAATAGTAGTAGGAGCTGTTGCTCATCGCAGCACCGATCGCTATCCCCAAACCAAAGCCGATGAGAACCGCAGCGGCATCCGGGGGCGGCGGATAGTAGACGACCGTCGGATTGTATACAGGCACGTATACCACTTGCGGATTGGCAGGCTGAATGACGATCACCTGCTGGCCGCCTTGATTCTCGGTGACGACCGTTTGCTCCCGCGAAGCTTTCAAGTTGCCGGCCGCTTGCGCCTGCGCGCGCAATTTCTGCACCGTGTTCATCACGCCGCTGGGATCGCTCAAGTATGCCGTCCCAAGTTCGGTGGTCCAGTCGATCTGACTGGCCAGCTGATTCAGCACATCCGGAAACAGTGCAAGCGCAACGAAGCTGGCATCGAAGCCTTGCTGTTGAGCGGCCTCCTGCAGCGCCGTGCCTTGCAAATTCTTGTTCTGCTGCAGCCAGTTATTCATTTCCGTGACCTGGCCGGGACTCGTGGCGCTGGCCAAGACCTGCGCGAGCAATGGGTCGGGGTAGAGCGCGATCGGAGCCAACAGCTGCTCGAGCGCGTTAAGCGGCGGATTTGCCGACGCCGGCGGGGCAGTGTTCTGCGCGGCCGCTGGTCCGAACGCGGCACAGCAGGCAAAAATGATGCCGACCCAGGCTTGTTTCATCATCGGTGACTTACTCCGCATGCTTCCCCCTCAGTAGGTCGGCGC
>DATMKO010000328.1:0-4009 GCA_035571175.1 Steroidobacteraceae bacterium
GCGTGCATGATCGAGCAGCGCGAGCTTGGCCCCATAGCCGCTCAAGGTTGCGGCGACCGCCTGACCCAGCGCGCCGGAACTTCCGGTGACCACCAGCACTTTACCTGAAAGATTCATGGCGAAATTATCCTCGTCGTCAATCCTGTCGTCGATACTAGCGCTGCGAATTGCGGCGAAATTCACCCGGGCTGGCGCCGGTCCATTTTCTAAACGCGCGATGAAATGCGCTGCGTTCGGAAAAGCCCAATTCCAACGCAATGTCCATGACATTGCGAGTCGAGTGGCTCAGGTAGCTGATGGCGAGATCTCGCCGCAGCTGGTCCTTGATGGATTGGTAGGAAGCGCCCTCCTCGTGCAGCCGGCGGCGCAGGGTCGCGGACGTCATGTTCAATTCAACCGCCAGTTCCTCGAAATCCGGCACCTCGGCGGACAGGCACTGGCGCAGCCGCCGCCGAACCTTGGCGCTCAAGCTGCTGCCATTCTTGTACTTCAATAGAATGTTCTCCGGCGCCGTGCGTAGGAATTCCTTGACCGAGCGTTCGTTCTGCACCACCGGCAGATCGAGATAGTCGGATTCAAAGGCGAGCAGGGTATGCGGACGGTTGAAACTCAAATCATCGCAATACATCAGCCGGTATTCCGCGCTGTGCTTGGGTTCCGCATAGCTGAATTCGGTCCGCAAGATGGCGATGCGCCGGCCCACCAGCCAGCAAGACACGCCATAGAGCAGCATCAACAACAGTTCGTGCGCAAACACTCTGCCGCCCGCGCCGGCAGCTCGCTCGTGCAGGACTATCCGCGCCTCTCCCGCATCATCCTCGAGAGCTACCGATATGTCGTCCAGGATCAGCGCATAGAAACGCAGGCTGCGCTCCAAGGCATCCCTCAAGGATTTGCAAGCCACCACCGAGTGGCACAGCATTGCAAAGCTCCCCGATTTCATGCGGCGCGAATCCTGCCCGAAGAACTCATCATCGAGAGTGAGCGCAATGGCGCGCCACAAGGCGCCGTACACCTTCGCCGAAACCCGCGCCTGGGGCACCTGCAGCAGGCTTGGGGACAGTCCAACTTTCGCCAGCAACTCGTCCGCGTTCAAATTGCGGGCGCGGACGCTTTGCAGCGCGGCGGCGACGAAGCAGATTGCGATGGTGCCCGGTTCTTTGGACCGTGCGGCCGCGGCTTGAGGTATTTGAATATTCGTCACTTAGTCGGTCATTCTCGCGAGCGCTGTATATAATCTCAGGCGGCCGCCCTTAAGCCTCGGAATCGTTTCCTGGCGAGGGAAAGAATACGCCACATGGCGCCGCGCTACCGAAGGTAACTTGAACGCGCGCCGGATTAAACTAGCGGCGTGGCTTTACGATCGAAGGGAACATATGGCAACCACTCCTGCGGCGCTCAAAACTCAGGTACCCACCGTCAAACTGCTGCTCGACGGCAAATTCGTTGAATCGAGAACCCAGGAATGGCGCGATGTCGTCAACCCGGCAACACAGGAAGTGATTGCGCAGGTGCCGTTCGCCACCAACGATGAAATCCAGGCGGCGGTGGCGGGGGCTGTGCAGGCCTACAAAACCTGGAAGAACACGCCCCTGCCCGTTCGCGCGCGAATCATGCTGACGCTTCAAGCGCTGATACGGCAGCACATGAGCCGCATCGCGCTCACCTTGAGTGCTGAACAGGGCAAGACTTTGGCGGACGCCGAGGGCGACGTGTTTCGCGGGCTCGAGGTGGTCGAACACGCCTGTGCGGTTGGCAGCCTGCAATTGGGCGAATTCGCGGAGAATGTCGCCGGCGGCGTGGATACCTACACCCTGCGCCAGCCCATCGGCGTGTGCGCCGGCATCACGCCCTTCAATTTTCCCGCCATGATCCCGCTGTGGATGTTTCCGATGGCCATCGTGTGCGGCAACACCTTCGTTCTCAAACCTTCCGAACAGGATCCATTGACTCCCATGCTGCTGGCGGAACTCGCGCTGCAGGCCGGCGTGCCGCCAGGGGTATTGAATATCATTCACGGTGGCAAGCGCGCCGTCGACTCGCTCTGCACCCATCCGAATGTCGCCGCGGTTTCCTTCGTCGGGTCAACGGCAGTGGGCACGCATGTCTACAGCCTGGCATCACTGCACGGCAAGCGGGTGCAATGCATGATGGGCGCGAAGAATCACGCCGTGGTGATGCCGGACGCCAACAAGGAACAGTCGCTCAATGCGCTGGTCGGCGCCACCTTCGGCGCCGCCGGACAGCGCTGCATGGCAACCTCGGTCACGGTCCTCGTCGGCGAGGCGCAGCAGTGGATACCGGATATCGTGGCCAAGGCGAAGGCGCTGAAGGTCAACGCCGGAGTGGAGAAAGGCACGGATCTAGGGCCCGTGATCTCGAAGAGCGCCAAGCAGCGCATCCTCTCGCTGCTGGAGGATGGCCTCAGGGAAGGCGCCAAACTCGAGTTGGACGGCCGTGCCGTCAAGGTACCGGGGTACGAAAGGGGCAACTTCATCGGCCCGACGATTTTCTCGGCGGTGACGCCGGCGATGAAAATCTACACCACGGAGATTTTCGGGCCCGTGATGGTAATCGTCGCTGTGAATACCTTGGACGAGGCGATCGCGCTCATCAACAACAACCCATTCGGCAACGGCACCGGCATTTTCACGCAAAGCGGCGCCGTTGCGCGCAAATTTCAACATGAGATCGACGTGGGTCAAGTGGGGATCAACGTGCCGATTCCCGTGCCGGTGCCGATTTTCAGCTTCACTGGGTCGCGCGGCTCGAAGCTCGGCGATCTTGGGCCCTACGGCAAACAAGTCGTGCAGTTCTACACGCAAACCAAGACTGTTACCACGCGTTGGTTCGACGACGCCAGCAGCGCTGCCGGCGTCAACACCACCATCAGTCTCAAGTGAAAACATCGCGGAGACCGTCATGATTGAATGCGCGATCGATGGGACTGTGGCCGTGGTCACATTGAACAACCCGCCCGCCAACACCTTTACCGCGGCGGGCCTGGCGCAACTCACGACGCTGGTCGGCGAATTGAATCGCAATCTGAATGTGTACGCGATCGTCATCACCGGTCAGGGCGAGAAATTCTTCAGCGCGGGCGCCGACCTGAAAACCTTTGCCGACGGCGACAAGGTTCAGGCACGGCTCATGGCGCAGCGCTTTGGGTTGGCGTTCGAGACGCTGCAGGAGGCGCGGCCGGCGGTGATCGCCGCCATCAATGGTTACGCCATGGGAGGCGGTCTCGAGTGCGCGTTGGCCTGTGATATGCGAATTGCCGAAGAACACGCGCAGATGGCGCTACCGGAACCGTCGGTCGGACTGCTGCCGTGCGGCTGCGGCACTCAAACCCTGCCGTGGCTGGTCGGCGAAGGCTGGGCGAAACGCATGATACTCACCAACGAAAGGGTCAACGCCGAAACCGCGCTGCGAATCGGCTTGGTTGAACAAGTGGTCGCTCGCGGCGAGGCGCTCAAATCCGCTCTCGAGCTCGCGCGACGCGCGTCAGGCTTGAGCCCGCGCGCCGTCGCCTATGCCAAGGGCCTGGTGCATCTGGCGCGCCAGGGCACGCCGCGCGGCGCGGCTTTGAGCCTGGAGCGCGAGCGTTTCGTCGATTTGTTCGATGGCGAGGATCAGCGCGAAGGCGTCAACGCTTTTTTCGAGAAGCGCAAACCCCAGTGGAAGAACGCTTGAACTCGGCGGTTTTACCGAGAGCGCTAGGGGTTCGAGGTCCGCAGCGCTAACGCGCGCAATATTTCACGCCGCCGCGCCTCGCTCGCTGCCGGCCATTCTGAGATTTCATCAATTGTCCGGCGGCAGCCGATGCACAATCCGCGCGCATCCAGCCGGCAGACGTCGATACAGGGGGACTTAGCGGCGCTGCTGCAGAGTTCGCCGTCGCTGGTCTGAGCGCCGCTCATTGCTCGCGGCTCATTGCGCCAGATTGCTGCGTCGACCACTGCCGCAATACGCGGTGGATGGCATCGAGCCCATCGGTGAGCGCCGCCGG